>JAMFST010001310.1 GCA_026225435.1 Labilithrix luteola | reverse complement strand
GCGTCACGAGGGAGGCGCGCGGTGTTCTCTTCCCGCGAGGTGTCCTCGGCCAGCCCGGCCCCGGGGCCACCATGGCCGCTCTCGGCCGGCTCGTCTTCGCCGTCCCCGTCCTCGTCCCCGTCCGCGCCTTCGGCAGCGGTGTGCTCGTCCGGGGCGTGACCGTTCTTCCCGGACGGCACCGACGTCGCCGTCGCATCCTCGATCTTCGTGGATTCGT
Organism: Labilithrix luteola; assembly: GCA_026225435.1. Lineage (GTDB taxonomy): Bacteria > Myxococcota_A > Polyangia > Polyangiales > Polyangiaceae > JAMFST01. The sequence continues at coordinate 5,419 of JAMFST010001310.1, read as the reverse complement.
CGGCAGAAGCCGGATCAGCCGCTTCCGGCTCGTTCACATTCGGTTCGGTCATGGCAGCGCGCAGCCCGCGCCATACCAAGTCCCGGCCGGGGCTTCTACCACTGTCGTATGGAGGGGCGATTCGGAGCGGGGCGTCAGGTCTCGGTCAGCTCCGCGGCCAGATCTTTACTCTCCTCGAGCCGGGCGCGGGCCTCCACCAGGGCGGCGCGCTGCTGCTGCGCCTCCTGGACCACCTCCGGCGGCGCCCGGTCGACGAAGCCCTTGGCGCCGAGCTTCTTGTCGATGACGAGGATCTCCTTCTCGACCCGCTTCACCTCGCGCTCGTAGCGCCCGCGCTCCTTGTCGGCGGTGACCAGCCCCTTGAGGCCGACCATCACCTCGATGGCACCGGCGTGGCTCGGGACGACGGCGACCATGGTGCCCGGCGTGCGCTGGACCTCGGCGCCGCCGATGGTGACCGGGCCGCTGGTGTTCACCAGGGCGCGGATGGCGAACTCGCTGCGGGCGAGGTGCGCTTTGACCTCGGTGGACGCGGTGCGGACCGAGAGCGGCACCTTCTCCTTCGGCTTCACGTCGTGCTCGCTGCGCAGCGTGCGCGCCGCGCCGATGACCGCCTTCACGACGTCCATCTCCCGGTCCGCTTCCGCGTCGATCGACGCATCGTGCGAGCTCGGGTACGGCCCGAAGGCGATCGATGTCTTCCGCTCCTGCAGCTTCGGCGTGCGCTGCCACAGCTCCTCGGTCACGAAGGGCATCAGCGGGTGCATCAGGCGGAGCGACGTCTCGAGGACGTGCACCATCGTGGCCCGCGTCTCCTCGGCGTGCTGCGCATACGGGCTTTCCGCGGCGAAGACCGCCTTGGTCAGCTCGACGTACCAGTCGCAGAAGTCGTTGTAGAAGAAGCGGTAGCTGGCGAGCGCGGTCTCGTCGATGCGGAAGCTGGCGAAGCCTTCGTGCGCCCGGGCGATGGCGTGGGCCATGCGCGAGAGGATCCACCGGTTGTAGAGGAACGCCGGCTTGGTGGTGAAGACCGACTCGAAGGCGCTGGCGTCGGTGCTGTTTCCGTCGAGCCCGAGGTTCTGCAGCGCGAAGCGGGTCGCGTTCCAGATCTTGTTGACGAAGTGGCGGTAGCCCTCGATGCGCTTGGGGGCGAGGCTGATGCGCTGGTTGGACGGCGGGAAGCTCGCCAGCGTGAAGCGCAGGGCGTCGGCGCCGAAGGCGGGGAAGCCTTCGCCCATGTCCTTCACCGACGGATACGCCTTCTTGAAGGCGGTCATCGCCTCGGCCTCGGGCACGCCGGGGGAGGTCTTCTTCACCACCTCGGTGAACTTGGCGCCGTAGATGAGATCGAGCGGATCGATCCCGTTGCCTTTGACCTTGCTCATCTTCTCGCCGCTCTCGTCGACGAGCAGGCCGCTCAGCAGGATGCGCTTGAAGGGCACCTCGCCGGTGAAGTGGAGCCCGAACATCATCATGCGGGCGACCCAGAAGAAGAGGATGTCGTAGCCGGTCTCGAGATCGCTCGCGGGGTAGAACTTGGCGAGGGCAGGGGTCTTCTCGGGCCAGCCGAGGGTCGCGAAGGGCCACAGCGCGCTCGAGAACCAGGTATCGAGGACGTCCGGATCCTGCGTCCAGCCGTTCTCCTCGGTGCACTCCGCCGGGCGCTCGCGGCCGACGCGGATCTCGCCGTTCGGCCCGTGCCACGCGGGGATCTGGTGCCCCCACCACAGCTGCCGCGAGACGCACCAGTCCTGGATGTTCTCGAGGAAGTGGTCGTACGTCTTGGTCCACTCCGGCGGGATGATCTCGGTCTTGCCGCTGCGCACGGCCTCGAGCGCCTGGCCGGCCATCTCGCCCATCTTGAGGAACCACTGGGTCGAGATCATCGGCTCGACCACGCCGCCGGAGCGCTGGCACCTGGGGAGGGTGAGGATGTGCGGCTTCGAACCACGCGCGAGCCCCTTCTCGTCGAGCGCCTTCTTCACCGCGGTGCGGGCGCGCTTGCGATCGAGGCCGGCGAACTCGCCCGCCTCCTCGTTCATCGTGCCGTCGAGATTCATGACGCTGATCTCGGGCAGGTTGTGGCGCTTGCCGGTGGCGAAGTCGTTGAAGTCGTGCGCCGGGGTGACCTTCACCGCGCCGGTGCCGAACTTCGGATCGACGAGGATCGCGTCGGTGATGATCGGCACCTTCCGCGCGACGAAGGGGTGCACCAGCATCTTGCCGTGCAGGTGCGTGTAGCGCGGATCGTCCGGGTGAACGGCGACGGCGGTGTCGCCGAGCATCGTCTCCGGGCGGGTCGTCGCCACAACGATCTCGCCGTCCTCGCCGTCGACCTTGTACGCGAACTCGAAGAGCTCGCCGTTGGCCCCCTCCTCGTTGTCGACCTCGAGATCCGACAGCGCCGTGCGGCACTCGGGGCACCAGTTGATGAGCCGCGTGGCGCGGTACATCAGCCCCTCCTCGTACAGACGGACGAAGGCCTCCTTCACCGCGACGCTCATGTCGGCGTCCATGGTGAACTTGCTGCGGCGCCAGTCGGGCGAGGCGCCGAGGAGGCGCTGCTGCTCGGCGATACGACCGCCGCTCTGGTTCTTCCAGGTCCAGACGCGCTCGAGGAACGCCTCGCGACCGAGCGCGTGGCGATCCGGGCCGCCCTCGCGCGCCAGCTGCCGCTCGACGACGAGCTGGGTGGCGATGCCGGCGTGGTCGATCCCCGGCTGCCAGAGGGTGTTGAACCCGCGCATGCGGTGGTAGCGAACGAGGCCGTCCTGCAGGGTCACGCGCTGGGCGTGGCCCATGTGCAGCACGCCGGTGACGTTCGGCGGCGGCATAGGGATGACGTACGGCGGACGCGTATCCGCCGGGTCATCGTTCGCGTCGAAGACGCCCGCCTCTTGCCAGAACGCGTACCAGCGCGGCTCGACCTCGTGCGGCTCGTACGGCTTCGAGAGCTGCGGGGTCTCGGTGGTCTCGGTGGCTGCAGGTTTGGCGGGCGCGGCGGCGGGCGTGTCGCTCATGACACGCCGTGCTTACCACGACAGCTGCGTCAGCCGGATCCTCAGCCTTCGCGAGTCAGGCGCGCGATCTCTTCTTTGATCATCGACTCGGCCAGCTGGGGGACGACTTCCCAGACCACCTTCTCGACGACCTCGCGGGAGAGCGCGACCACCGCCTGGACCTGCTCGGCGGTGAGACCGAGCTCACCGAGGCGAGCCGTGAAGTGACCGTTGACCGCGCCACTGGCCGCACCAGCGCCACCGGCGCCGGCAGAGGCGGCGGCCGGAGCAGCGGGGGCGGGAGCAGCAGCCGCGGGAGCCGGAGCGGGAGCCGCCGCGACCGGAGCCGCTGCCGCGGCGGGGGCCGCCGGAGCCGGAGCTGCGGCCGGAGCGGCCGGGATGCCGGTGACGACCGGAGCCGGGCCGACCTGGACCGGCTGACCGAACACCAGGGTGCCCGAGCGCTGGCCCACCGAGCCCTGCGTCGGCTTGGCGGTGATCGGAAGGACGGGAGACGCCGGCGCGCGCGGCACGGCGGCCGCGACCGGGGTGGCCGGCTTCGGCGTGGCGGCCGGAGGGGGGGCGGGCGTCGCCGCCGCTGCCGGAGCGCTCGGCGACGACTCGCGGGTGACGATGGCGCGCTTCACCTTGTCGATCGCCTGCTGCGTATCGAAGGGCTTATCCATGAAGTCGTCGGCGCCCGCGTCCTTGCCCTTGGCCGCGTCGTAGGGGGCGTAGCGGCTCGCCATCAGGATGATGACCGCCTTGCTGTCACGTGCGCGGATCTCCTTGGCGACGGCGTACCCGTCCTCGGAGCCGAGCACGGTGTCCACGACGATCACCTGCGGCTCGGTGCCCAGCTGCGCCAGAGCGCTGTCCTTGCTGGAGGCCGTGACGACGTTGAAGTCTTCTCCGCTGAAGGTGATCTCGAGCACCTTGCGCATCGTGGCGCTGTCGTCGACGGCGAGGAGTGTCTTGGGCACGGGTGGCTCCGGGACTTACGCTAACGCGGGCAAATGCGGACAGGGTGGAGGCTACGTGCGCGAGCCTACCCGTTTGTCACTGGCAAAGGCAACGTGTGAACGAGTACAGCCCTGGGCATGACGGAGCCGAAGGCGCCCACCGCGGGATCGTGGGTGGTGACCCCCGAGCAGGGCGGGCACATGCTGGACGCGGTGCTCCGCGCGAACCTCGGCGCGTCATGGGGCGATTGTCGGCGCTGGATCACCGAGGGGAAGGTGTCCGTGGACGGCCAGGTCCTGCGCTCGGCCACCCGGAACGTGCGCGCCGGCTCGGCCATCGCCTTCGACCCGCGCGCGCGGCGGCGTGACCGGCCGTACCTCGAGCCCTCGGCGCTGGTGCACCTCGACGCGCACGTGGTGGTGGTCGACAAGCCCGCCGGGCTGAGCACGATCCCCTACGAGGGGATCGGGGCGACGGCGGCCGATGCGCGCGCCGAGACGCTCGACGCGCTGGTGCGCGATCACCTGACCCGGCTGGCGCGGACGGCACGCGCGGCGGGCGGAACGGCCGGGCGCGCGCCGGTGCGGACCAACGCCGAGCGGCCCAACCTCGGTATCGTCCACCGTCTCGACAAGGAGACCAGTGGGCTCATCGTCTTCACCCGCACCTGGCTGGCCAAGCAGGCGCTCACCGCCGAGTTCCGCGCGCACACCGTCGAGCGCCGGTACCTCGCGCTGGTGCACGGCCGGCTGACGGCGCGCACCATCACCAGCCACCTGGTGGAAAATCGCGGCGACGGCCTGCGCGGATCCATCGAGGCGATGACCCCGGGGATGCGCAAGAAGGCCAAGGGATCGCTCGCCGGAGCGCAGCGCGCCGTCACCCACGTCGAGCCGGTCGAGCACCTGGAGGGGGCGACGCTCGTCTCCTGCCGCCTCGAGACCGGCCGCACCCACCAGATCCGCATCCACCTGAGCGAAGCGGGGCACCCGCTCATCGGCGAGCGGGTGTACATCCGCGGCTTCGTCGGCGAGCAGATCCCCGCGCCGCGAATGATGCTGCACGCCGCCGAGCTCGGCTTCGTGCACCCGGCGACCGAGGAGCCGGTCCACTGGGAGCGCTCGCCGCCGGACGACTTCGCCGAGACGCTGGCGCGGCTCTCCGCCGCGGCGCCGTCAGCAGGTCAACTCTAGCGGCAGACCGCTTCGAGATTGTTCCCGTCCGCGTCGACGATGAAGGCCGCGTAGTAGGTCTGCCCGTAGTGCGGACGAGGGCCGGGCGGCCCGTTGTCCTTGGCGCCGGCCTGGAGTCCGGCGGCGTGAAAGGCGTCGACGGCGGCGCGATCGGGGGCGGTGAGCGCGAGGTGCGTCTTGCCGACGTGACCGCTCTTGATCTCCTCCTCGGAGGCCTGGCCAACCCACACCCGCGGCCGCTCGCTCCCCAGGCCGTAGCCGACG
>JAMFST010001309.1 GCA_026225435.1 Labilithrix luteola | reverse complement strand
CGTGGTCGTCTCGCTGCTCGCGAACGTGGCCGTCGTCCCCGCGGTCGCCTGCGCCTGCCTCCTGATCGCCTCGTGGCCGGAAGCTGCTCCGCGCGCGGCGTGGAGGCGCGTCTCTGGACCGGGCCTGGCGCTCCTCCTGGCGCTGGTCACCGCCCCCTGGCTGGCGCGCGGAGGCGACAGCGCTGACGCGGAGGCCGACGACGCGAACCTGAGTCCTCCCCGGGCGACGACGCGCGCCCTCGAGCGCGGCAACCTGTACGAGGCGCGTTTCTGGGCCGAGCAGTGGGCCCGTCTCGAGGCCGGGGATCCGCGACAGGGGACGCTCATCCTCGCGCGCGTCGAGCACCAGGCGGGGCACGACGCGCGCGCCCGGAGGATCGCCGCCGACGTCGCGGCGCGTGCCAGCTCTCCCGCGGTGCGGGCGCAGGCGCAGGCGACGCTCGCCTCGCTGCCGGAGTCGCCGTGAGGCGCGACCACCTCTGGCTGCTGCTGGCGGCGGCGGGACTCGTCGCGCTCATCTGGTTCCAGATGGCCCTGCTCGGCGACACCTTCTGGTGCCTCGCTGCGGGCGACCGCTTCTGGGCGACACATACCCTGCCGACGCAGGATCCGTTCACCTTCACCGCCGCGGCGCGCCCGTGGATCCTCCACATGCCGCTCTTCCAGATCGGCGGCGCCTGGACCATGCGCCACCTCGGTCCCGTGGCGCTCCTCTGGGCGGGGACGCTGGTGTACGCCGGCGCGCAGCTCGTCGTCTGGCTCTCCTTCGCGCGCACCACGCTCGCCCGCATCCTCACCTATCCGCTGGTGCTCTTCGCGGTGCAGGTGCAGGCGGCGGACATCTGCGTTCGCGGTCAGGTGCTGGGCGATCTGGCCTTCGCCGTCCTGCTCGTCTTGCTCTTTCGCGCCGGGCGTGGCGCGCGCGTGCCGCTGGTCGCGCCGGTGCTCCTCGGCGTGCTCTGGGCCAACTCGCATCCCTCGTTCCTGCTCGGGCTGGTCTTTCCCGTCGCCGTGGGGACGGCGCGCCTGCTCGATCCGCCGCCGGAGCCAGCAGACACGGAGCGCGGCGCGTCCTGGCTCGCGCACGTCCGCATGTCGGCGCTCTTCGCGATCGGCACGCTGCTCAATCCGTATTCCTTCGCGTTGCTCGTCGACGTGGTGAAGCTGGCGGGGAACGCGACCACCGCCAACGTCGATCTCTTCCGCTCGCCTCCGTTCCACGACCCCTGGTGGGCGGCGCTCCTCGTCGTCACGGTGGTCCTGGTGGGGGCGCGCGCGCTCGCCGGGGGCCGGAGGGTGCGCTCGGAGCTGGCCATCCTCGTGGCTCTCTTCGCTGCCACCTGCCAGTCGCGGCGCTACGGAGCGTTGCTCACCGCCTACGAGATCGCGCTCGCCGGCCGCCTGCTCGGCGACCCCATGGCCGAGAGCTTCGTTCGCCGCTTCCGGCTGCTCGCGCCGGCGGCGGTGGGCGGAGGGATCGCTGCGGTCGCCTGCCTCGTCCTCGCGCTGCACGACACGAAGCGCCCCTTCCGTGACGTACCGGTGGCGGCGGCGCAGGCGGTCGAGGACCAGGACCTGCCGGGCCACGTGATCGATCTGTACCACTGGGGTGGGTACCTCGACTGGGCCTGGCAGGGGCGCCGCAAGATCGCCTACGACGGTCGCAACCAGCTCTTCGACGACGGCACCTTCGACGACATGAGCCGCCTCGCGAGCGTCGCGCCCGGCTGGCCGTCCGTCCTCGAGATGTACGAGGCCGACGTGGTCCTGTGGGAGTCCGGCGCGCCGCTCGACCGGGCCCTCGCCGGGCTCCCCGGCTGGCGCGAGGTGCACCGCGATCCGCTCGCGGTGGTCTACCGGCGCATCCCCTGAACGACGACAGCGGAGCGAGGAGCCGCCGGGTCGAGTAGCATCACGGCCCGGTGGCCACCCCCGATCCGGACGTGAGGACCAGCAGCAGCGAGGCCGAGGAGGCGCTCGATCCGCACGAGCTCGAGGCGCTCGAAGCGGCGGGTGAGGTCGACGCGCTCCTCGCCGCGGCGCAGGCGTTGCGAGCTGGCAAGGGCGTGCCGCGCGATCTGCCGGGCTGCTTCCGCGCCTATGACGCGGCCGCGCGGCTCGGCAGCCACGAGGGGGCCTACGCGACGGCGCTGTTCCTGCTCCGCGGTGGAGTCGTCGCGCAGGACGAGAAGGAGGCGGTCGCGCGCCTGCGCTCGGCGGCGGACGCGGGGAACCTGCCGGCCAAGGTCTATCTGGCGAACATGTACGAGGCGGGCGTGTACTTCCGCGCCGATCCGGAGAAGGCCGACGTCTGGCATCGCAGCCTGGCGCGCGCCGCGGGGATCACCGCCAAGGTGGGCTCGCCCGAGTACATCCGGGCGATGGCCGAGCAAGGGGCGGGGCGCTACGCGACCTTGCTCGCGCAGGAGCTCCCGTCGGCGCAGGGGGACGCGCTGTTGAAGCGCGCCGCGGCGTTCGGCTGGCGCACGCCGCAGCGCGAGACGCCGGTGATCGTCGATCCGGTGCCGCCGCCGGTGTCGTCGACGGCACGGCCCGAGGCGCAGCGGCTGCGCGTCGCGGCGGCCCCGGCGAAGAAGACGGAGCTCACCTCCACCGCGCCGGCCACGCCGGTGTCCAAGGCGGCGGACGCGCGCCCACGCCCGTCGCGCGTGGCGCGAGCGAGGCCGGCCATCGACTGGGGCGGCGGGATCCTCCGCTTCGTCTTCCTCACCATGTTCGCGGCGGCCGGGCTGGCGGCGGCGCACATGGCGCAGAGGGGCGCGGCGCTCCTCGTCGAGCAGGGGAGGCCGGTGCCGCTCGTCGGCCCACACCTCGCGTTGATCCTGCCCGCGGTGCTCGCGGTGATCGTCCTCTTGCCGGCGCTCGCGTTCTACCGGACCGCCGCGGTCTTCCGCGGGCTGGTGCTGGCCGCGCTCACCGGCGTCGCGGGCGCGCTCGTCTGGGGCCACGGCCGGCTGACGCTGCTCCCCGAGTCGAGCACGCAGGGGATCTACTTCGCCCTCGCCGGCTTCCTCGTCGGGATGCTCCTCTTCGGCTTCACCCGGCGAACGCGCCGCTGAACGGATAATGGCTATCGGGTATCACATGCAACGTTGTTGCAGGGAAGCCCTCCGCCGACTACGAAGCTCTGGTGCGTCCGGGACCGTCGAGAGCAGGGAAGGCCGCCGCCGCATCGGCCTGTTCGCTGGCGCTGACGATGGCGAGCACCGCGTCGGCGCAGGTGCCGGCCGCGCAGCCCGCTCCCGCCGCCCCTGCGTCTCCCGCGCCGCCGCCGATGCTCGCGGGCGGGGTGTCGCCGCCGCAGGTGGTCACCCACGTGGACGCCGAGTACCCGGTCTCGGCGCTCGCGTCGCGTCGCCACGCTGACGTGGTGGTGCGGGTCACCGTCGACGTCGACGGTCACGTCTCGCAGGTGGACATCGCCGAGTCGGGCGGCGGCGACCTCGACGAGGCAGCGGTGGTCGCCGTCCGGCAGTGGACCTTCAATCCTGCGCAGCGTGGCGGCAAGGCCGTCGCTAGCCGCATCCGCATCCCGTTCCACTTCGCGCCCCCCGCGCCGCCGCCGGAGATGGTGGACACGCAGAAGCCGGACGAGCTGGCTCCGAGCCACGCCAACGCGGCGACGTCCGCGACGCCGAGCGCTTCGACCGCGGCCGCCGCGACTCCAGCAAGCGGCGCGCCGAGCGCCGGCCCGGTCGGCCCGTCCACCGCGCCCGGTGCCCCTGCCGCCGAGGACATCGTCGTCCGCGGCCGCTACCAGACGCGCGAGCACGGCACCGCGGACTACACCATCGACGTCGGCGCGCTCGGCGCGGTCCCGCGCGGCAACGCCTCCGATCTCCTCAAGCTCGCCCCCGG
>JAMFST010001308.1 GCA_026225435.1 Labilithrix luteola | reverse complement strand
GGCTTGGTGGTGGAGCGTCGGCGGCAAGAACAGCGGCTACTATGTTGGAAATCCGGTACAAGTTAGCCCCGGAACAATTCTATATTCTGGCATGTAAGAGAAGAGTTTCACGTCTTACTATGATGCATACGATGTGGTCATGACGAACGGCAACCAGCGGCGCGACCTGAGTGCAACCGAGACGTGCACGTACGACTGGGCCTTCGGCGCGGTCGAGGAGGTCGCCACTGGTGTAGGCGTGTTTACCTGCAATCAGTTTCCGAACGAGTCCGCCATTTATTTCACGAATATCGTGATGGGCTTAAATCCATTTAATGGAATTAACGGAACTCCGGTTTTTAATTCGACCCCATATAACCCGACGTCCTATTACCCGACCGCGTCGAACAATTGGCCAAATTGCGGTTATGGAATGATTTTCGGGGCTCAGTCCACGGAGCTTCTCCGGTAAGTTTGGGCGGCGCGGGCGTAGCTGGCGGTCTCGCGGCTGAACATCGGAACCGCGCGGTTCTCTTTTCGTCCGACCGGACGGCATCGTTCGCATGAAACCGCCGCTGGCGGTGGGCGCCTGGCAGGATGATGATGACGCCGCGGGCTCCGCGTGCACCGCGGCGGACGGCAGCGGCTTCCTGCTTCCTCGGTAATCACGCCTGCACGACACGCGCCGAGCGTGTGCAACCTGTTCGAGCGCCTTCCTGCTCCTCGTCAGCGCCGACGCTGCTGGGAGCGATGGCTAGCCGCGGCGCGGGCGCGGCCGTCGCCAGAACGCCAGCACGATGGCCGCCAGCCCCGCGAGGTACGCCGGGATCTCGCCGACCGCCTCGAAGACGGTGTGCGCGTGCATCCAGCGGACACTCGCGACCTTCGCCTCCTTGGTGAACGTGCCGGTGTGGTCCATCACGCGGCCGACCGGATCGATGAAGGCCGAGACGCCGCTGTTCGTGCTGCGCACGAGGTACCGGCGGTGCTCGACCGCGCGGAACGTCGCCAGCGCGAGGTGCTCCCACGGCTCGGAGGTGTCGCCGAACCACGCGTCGTTGGTCATGTTGACCAGGAGATCCGGGTCGGCGACGGCGACCTCCTTGTCGGTGAAGCCGGGGAGGATGTCCTCGTAGCAGATGAGGACACTGATCTTCCGCGGCGCCCCGTTGACCGTGACGGTGACCGGCTCGAGCGACGTCCCCTGCGAGAAGTGGCCGCTGTTCGGCGACCATTTGTACAGGATGGGGAAGAGGTTCCCGAGCGGGAGGTACTCGCCGAACTTGAGGAGGTAGGTCTTGTCGTAACGACCGGTGACCTCACCGGCGGCGTCGGTGGAGAGCGCCGTGTTGTAGAGCACGAACTTGCGCTCGTCGGGCACCTTGTCGACGAGGACGGCACCGAAGATCGCCGGCACGCCGAGGCGACGGCCGATGCCGCGGGCGATGTCCTCCTTGTAGTGGTCGACGCGGACGGCGTGCATCGCGCTGGTCTCGCTCCAGACGACCAGATCGGCGCCGGCGGCCTTGGCCTGCTCGGTGAGGGCGAGGTGGCGATTGAGCCCCTCCTCGGGATCGACCCGCTTCTGCTTCAGGCCCATGTTGGCCTGCACGAGGCCGACGTTGACCCGCTCGCTCGCCGCCGCCTGCGCGTCCACCTGGCGAATGCGCAGCGCGCCGAAGCCGACGGCGAAGAGCGCCACCGCGCCACCGGCAAGGAGCGGACGGCGATCGAGCTTGCGCGCCTCGAGCCAGGCAACGAGCGGCTCGGCGAGCGCCACGTTCACCATCACCAGGATGACGCCGACCAGGTTCGGGCCGCCGAGCTCCGCGGTCTGCATCAGCAGCGGCGCCTTGGTGACCGTCGCGCCGTAGTAGAAGTCGAAGAGCGTGGGAAACAGCTCGCTCGCGGCGAAGGCGAGGAGGAACGTCGGGATGCGCGGCCAGCCACGCGCCTGGCCGCGGGCGAAGAGCCAGGCCATCACGCCGAAGCGGAGCCCCTGGGCGGCGCAGATGATGACGAGGAAGAGCGCGCAGAGCGGCCAGGGGAAGCCGCTGAAGACGCGCAGCATCTCCAGCAACCAGAAGAAGCCGAGCAGGTTGTTCGTCAGGCCGACGGCCATGCCGGCGGCGAAGGCGCGCTTCGGCGTCTGGCCGATCGTCGCCACGTACAGCGGGACGAAGGTGACGAACGTGAGCGGCCAGAGGTCGACCCCCGGGAACGCCGCCCAGTAGAAGAGCCCCGACAGCGCACCGAGGCCGATCGCCGGCCACAGCGCGAGCGGCAGACGACCGACGATGCCTGCCGGCCGATCCGCCTCCGCGCTCATTCGGTCCGCTGGATGATGTGGAAACCGAACGGCGTCTCGACGATGCCGCTGATCTGCCCGACCTGCAGGCGGAAGGCGGCGGCCTCGAACTCGGGGACCATCTGCCCGTGGCCGAAGCGACCGAGCGAGCCGCCGCGCGAGCCGGCGTTGGGCTCGTCGGAGAACTCGACGGCCATGCGGGCGAAGTCATCACCAGCCTGCACGCGCTTGAGGACCTCCTTGGCCGTCGTCAGCGCCTGCGCGCGGGTGCGCACCACCTGCGGACCGGCCGACTGCGCGCCGATCCACTGGATGAGGATGTGGCGCGCGCCGATCTGCGAGGGGACGCCGCTGTCCTCGCCGCTCGCGGCCGGACCGGTGATGGGCGACAGAGGCTTGGGGCGCGGGACGTCGACGTTGGTGACCTCGGTGTGCGAGCTGCTGCTGCCCGCGTCGAGGCGGGTCAGCGTGAGCTGGCTGGCCAGCCCCTCGTCCGGCGGCGGCGGGAGGTCGTGCTCGAAGCAGGCGACCGAGCCGCTGGCCATGACCAGGCTAGCGGCCGCGACCGAAAGAGCGCGCAGCGGACGTCGCATGCTCACGGCCATGGTCACGGAATCGAGACGAGCTCGATCTCGAACACGAGGGTCGAGTTCGGCGGGATGACCGGCGGGGCGCCACGCGCGCCGTAGCCGAGGGACGGCGGGATGGTGAGCTTGCGCTTGCCGCCGACCTTCATGCCGACCACGCCCTGGTCCCAGCCCTTGATGACCTTGCCCTGGCCGAGGGTGAACTTGAACGGCTGGTTGCGCTTGCGCGAGGAGTCGAACTCCGTGCCGTTGGTGAGGGTGCCGACGTAATGAACGCTGACCGCGTCGCCGGTCTTCGCCTCGGCGCCGGTGCCGACCTGCTCGTCGACGCTGACGAGCTTGTCGCTGCCGGCCGGAGCTGCGGCAGCGGCAGCCGCCGGGGCGTTGGCCGCGGTACCGGCAGCAGCGGCGCTGGCTGTCGAGCCCGGGGCGGCGGTCGAACCGGCCGACGCGCTCGGATCCGGCGACGCCTGCTCGGAGGGCGGCGAGGTGAGCTTGGAGCAGCCCGTGGCGGCGAGTGCAGCGCTGGCGCTGACGGCAAGAAGGAGTCGGCGAACGGCGTTTCGAGTCATGGCGACGCGACTCATAGCAGGAGGCCGCCCCGTCGCGAAGTGGAGACGCTGTGCAGACGCGGCCGCAAGCTCGGCGAAGGCCGGTGGGGCGATCCTGCGTGGTACGCTGCGCGCGCCGCGACGGGCAACCCCGTCAGCATCGAACGAATGCCCCGCGTCCTGCACATCGAAGACGACCCGCGTAACCGCCTCCTGGTCCGCAAGCTGCTGACAGCCGACGGGCTCGAGGTCATCGACGCGGCCGACGGCCT
>JAMFST010001307.1 GCA_026225435.1 Labilithrix luteola | reverse complement strand
AGTTCTGGTAGCCGACCGCCTCGAGCATCCCGATGGACACCACCCGGTCGAACTCGCCGCGGATCGAGCGATAGTCCTCGAGCACCACCGACACGGGGAGCCCGCGGCATCGTTCGCGCGCCACGGCGGTCTGCGCCCGCGAGACCGAGTAACCGACGCAGGTGACGCCGTACTGCTCGGCGGCGTGCTTCATCAGCGAGCCGTAGCCGCAGCCGATGTCGAGCACCCGCATCCCCGACGTCAGACCGAGCTTGCGGCAGACGAGGTCCATCTTCGCGCGCTGCGCCTCCTCGAGGTCGCGCGCGTCCTTCCAGTAGCCGCAGGTGTAGACCAGGTTGGTGTCGAGCATGCGGGCGTACAGGTCGTTGCCCGCGTCGTAGTGCGCTTCGCCCACGTGGAAGGCGCGCTTGCGAGCCTGCCGGTTGGTGACCGCCGCCAGCACCATCTGCGCGACCACCGAAGGGGTGGGGCGATCGCTGGCGAGGCCGTGGCGGAAGACACGGGCCGCCAGCTCGTCGAGCGCGTCGCAGTCCCACCAGCCGTCCATGTACGCCTCTCCGGCGCTCAGGGTGCCGCACAGCAGCGCGCGGTACGCCCGCGGGTCGCGGACATGCACGTCCCAGGGGCGCGAGCCGTCCAGCCGCACGTCCGCGCGCGCGAGGAGCGCGGTCGCTGCGGCGCGGGCAGCGGTCTGCGTCCAGCTCGGGGACAGGCCGGCGGAGGCGGCGGCGATCATCGTCATTCGGCCGGCACTATTCTCGCTGGGGGTCCCGTGCGCCAGTGACCGTGTCGGCCGCATCCTGGCCGGCGCGGTCACTCTCGCGGCCGTGCGTAACTCCGCGCCGGTGCTAGGTATCGCGCGTTGGCCGCGCTTTTCATCTCGAGTCGCATCGTTTCGCGCTTCGTCGCCGTCGCCGGCGCGCACGGCGTCCCTGCGGCCGACCTTTGCGCGGCGGCGTCGCTCGACCCCGCCATCGTGGCCGACATCGACGGGCGCATCCCCATCGCCACCTACTTCGCGTTCCTCCGCGCGGTGCGCGAGCGCGTGCCCGACCCTGCGCTCGCCTTCGAGGTCGCCGCCACCTGGAGTGAGAGCCAGAACCTGCTCCGCTTCGTCTGCCGCAGCAGCCCCAACGTCGGCGACGCCATCGAGCGCGCGGGGCGGTTCCTCCACGTCGTCACCAACGCGGCCTCCTGGCCCGTCGAGCGCAAGGGGACCGGCCTCGTGCTCGGCGTCGTCCGCCACGCGAGCGCGCCCGCTGCCGAGCTTCGCCTCGCCGACGAGCTGAGCCTGGCCGAGCTGGTCACCCTGATACGCGCCTTCACCGGCGTGGAGGCGGCTCCGCTGGCGGTGCGCTTCACGCTGCCGCCTCCACCGCCGGTGCAGGCGCACGTGCACCGCGACTTCTTCCGCTGCCCGGTCCACTTCGGCGCCACGCGGACGGAGATCGAGCTCTCGGCCGAGACGCTCGCCCTGCCGCTGCTCGACGCCGATCCCGCGGCGCTGGCCTTCTTCGAGCCGTACGTGGAGAAGCTGGTCCACTCCGCGCGAGACGTGCGCACGACCGCCGACGAGGTGCGCGAGACGCTCGCGGCGAACATGCGCGGCACCGTGCCGAGCCTGGAGGAGGTCGCCGAGCGCCTCGCCACCGGCGGCCGCACCTTGCGCCGCCGCCTGCAGAGCGAGGGGACGTCGTTCCAGCAGCTCGTCGACGAGACCCGCTTCGCCGTCGCCCGCCACCACATCGCCGCCGGCGATCTGCCGCTGGCGACCATCGCCTTCCTCCTCGGCTTCTCCGAGGCGAGCGCCTTCTACCGCGCCTTCCGCCGCTGGACCGGCACCACGCCGCAGGCCTACGCGCGCGGCGATCGCATCGTCCGCACGCCCGATCCCGGCGCCTGAGGATCGCCGAGCACCCGCTCCATCTTGCGCAGGTACAGTGGCGCGAGGAACGACAGGACGGCCATGCCGGCGATGCCGTAGGGGATGTAGTCTTTCTCGTGGAAGAGATGCAGCCGGTCGAAGCCGTGCGCCGGCT
>JAMFST010001306.1 GCA_026225435.1 Labilithrix luteola | reverse complement strand
CCCGCCGCCGCCACCGCTCGCCGCCGAGGACGTCGACGAGCCCTGGAGGTAGATGGCCGACAGCCCGCGCGCCGAGTCCTGGAACTGCGGCTCGACCTCGAGGATCACGTGGTACTGGTTCGTCTGCGTGTAGAGCGTGGCCACCTGCCGCTGGCCGAAGGCGTCGTCGAGCGTGTCGTCCAGCGCCTGCGGGGTGATGCCGAGGCGCGAGGCGGTGACCCGGTCGATGTCGAGCGCCAGCGCGTTCCCCTTCGGCTGCTCGTCGGTGACCACGTCCTGCAGCTCGGGCCGCTTGCGCAGCTCGCCGACGATGGTGCTCGTCCAGGTCGCCAGCTCGGCGGCGTCCGGGTCTTCGAGCGTGTACTGGTACTGCGTGCGGCTCACGCGGTCCTCGACGGTGAGGTCCTGGACCGGCTGCATGTACGTGGTGATCCCCGGCACCGCGTTCATCTTGTCGCGCAGGCGCAGGATGATGTCGGTGGCGGAGCCGTCGCGCTCGTCGAGCGGCTTGAGGATGATCTGCAGGCGGCCGCTGTTCAGCGTGGTGTTCGTGCCGTCGATGCCGACGAAGCTGGAGATGGTCTCGACGGCCGGATCCTCCAGCGCCGCGCGGGCGACCGCTTGCTGGCGCGAGACCATGGTGGGGAAGCTGGTCGCCTCGGGGGCCTGGGTGATGGCCTGGATGATCCCCGTGTCCTGCGTGGGGAAGAAGCCCTTGGGGATGACCCAGTAGAGGAAGCCGGCGGTGGCGATGGTGAGGACGGCGACGCCGAGGGTGAGCCCGCTGTGACGCAGCACCCAGGTGAGGGTGCGGCCGTAGAAGCCGACGATTCGCTCGAAGACGTGCTCCGACCAGCGGTAGAACTTTCCTTCTTCCTCCGGCGGCGTGTGCTTCAGCAGCCGCGAGGCCATCATCGGCGTGAGGGTGAGCGAGACCACCGCCGACACGATGATGGTCACCGCCAGCGTGACGGCGAACTCGCGGAAGAGGCGCCCCGTGATGTCGCTCATGAAGAGCAGCGGGATGAGCACCGCGATGAGCGAGACGGTCAGCGAGAGGATGGTGAAGCCGATCTCCTTCGCCCCCTCGAGCGCCGCCTCGAACGGCGTCCGCCCCTGCTCGAGATAGCGGCTGATGTTCTCGATCATCACGATGGCGTCGTCGACGACGAAGCCGGTCGAGATGGTCAGCGCCATCAAGGTCAGGTTGTTGAGGCTGTAACCGAGCGAGTACATCGCCGCGAAGGTGCCGACGAGCGAGAGCGGCACGGCGACGGCCGGGATGATGGTCGCCCGCCAGGAGCGCAGGAAGACGAAGATGACGCCGACGACCAGGCCGATGGTGAGCATCAGCTCGAGCTCCACGTCCTCGACCGAGGCGCGCACCGTGGTGGTGCGGTCGCTGACGATCTGCACGTCGATCGACGCCGGCAGGCTCGCCTGCAGCTGCGGAAGGAGCGTCTTGATCGAGTCGACCACCTTGATGGTGTTGGCGTTCGACTGGCGCTGGATGTTCACCAGGATGGCCGGCGTGTCCTTCACCCAGGCCGCGAGCCGCGCGTTCTCCACCCCGTTGGTGACCTTGGCCACGTCGCCGAGGGGGACCGCTGCGCCGTTGCGGTAGGCGACGATGACCTTCTGGTACTGGTCGGCGGTGGTGAGCTGGTCGTTGGCGTCGATGGTGAACGCCTGCTGCGGGCCGTTGAGGCTCCCCTTGGCGCCGTTGACGCTGGTGGCGGTGAGCGCGCTGCGGACCTGCTCGAGCGTGAGACCGTAGGAGGCGAGCGCCGCCGGGTTGACCTGGATGCGCACGGCGGGCTTCTGGCCACCTTGAATGGTGACGAGGCCGACGCCGCTCAGCTGCGAGATCTTGGGCGCGAGGCGCGCATCGGCCAGATCCTCGATCTGCGAGAGCGAAGCGCTCTTCGAGGTGAGCGCCAGGGTGAGCACCGGCGCGTCGGCCGGGTTGGTCTTGCTGTACGTCGGCGGGACGGGCAGGTCCGTCGGCAGGTAGCTGGTCGCCGCGTTGATCGCTGCCTGCACGTCCTGCTCGGCGACGTCGATGTCCTCGGCGAGCGAGAACTGCAGGACGATGACCGAGGCGCCGCCCGACGAGGTGGACGTCATCTGCGTCAGCCCCTGGATCTGCCCGAACTGCTTCTCGAGAGGCCCGGTCACCGTCGCCGACATCACGTCCGGGCTGGCGCCGGGATAGAACGTCTGCACCTGGATGGTCGGATAATTCACCTCGGGGAGCGCCGAGATGGGCAACTTCAGGTACCCGAGGACGCCGACCAGGAGGATGGCGACCATCGTCAAGATGGTGGCCACCGGCCGCACGATGAAGAGGCGCGAGAGGTTCACTGCGCCGGGCCACTCGGGGCCTTCGGCTCCGCCGCTCCTCCATCTGCTGCGGCGCTGGCGCTCACGGTGACGATCTTGGCGCCGTCGGTGAGGCGGTCGAAGTTGCTGGTCACCACCACGGCGGTCGCGTCGATGCCGTCGACGGCCGACTCCTTCTGATCGCTGGCGACGACGGTGACGTTCTGCAGCTTGACGGTGGAGTCGGGCTTCGTGATGTACACGAAGGCTTGCTGGCCGTTGTACTGCAGCGCGATGGTGGGGATGATCTTCGCGCCTTCCACGGCGTCCACCTGCAGGCGCGCGTTGACGAACTGGTTGGGAAAGAGCCGCGCGTCGCCGTTGTCGAACTGCGCGCGCAGCTTCACCGTGCCCGTCGAGGTGTCGATCTGGTTGTCGAGGCTGGCGAGCCGGCCCGAGGCGATCTTCTTGAGCAGCGCGCGGTCGTACAGGTCGACCGCCAGCCCTTCGGGGTGCTTGCCGAGCTGCGCCTGCACGTCCGGCAGGTGATCCTCGGCGATGGAGAACACCGCGGTGATCGGCGTGAGCTGGGTGATCGTCGCGATGGTCGTCGAGCTACCGGAGAAGACGGTGTTGCCCGGGTCCACGAGGCGCAGCCCGATGCGCCCCGTGAGCGGCGCGACGATGTGGTAATACTCGAGCTGCGCCTTGTAGTAATTCACGGAGCCGACGTCGTTCAGCACCGTGCCCTGCGACTGGCGCACCGAGGCCTGCTGATCGAAGACGGTCTGCTCCGCGAGCGCCTTCTCGGAGTACGCGTCCTGGTAGCGCTTCAAGTTGATGCCGGCCTGATCGAGCGTCGCCTGATCGCGCTCGAGCGAGCCTTGCGCCTGCTGCAGCTGGGCCTGGGTGGGCTTGGGATCGATGTCGACGAGCGTCTGCCCCTTCTGGACGATCTGCCCCTCGCGGTAGTCGACCGACAGCACGCGACCGGTGACCTGGGCGTAGACGTTGACCGTCTGCAGCGGCGTCACGGTGCCGAGCGCGTCGATGGTGATGGGCATGACGCCGGTGCGCACCGCCTCGGTGGTGACCGTCGTCCCCGGGCCGCCCGGGCCACCAGGCGCACCGGGCCCGCCCGGCCGCATCTGCGCCTTGGACTTGTGGAGGAGCGGCGCGAGCAGCAGACCGACCACCACCACGACCACCAGCCAGGCCAGCCAGCGGCGCTTCGGAGGGGTCGCAGGTGCCGGCGCAGTGGCGACGGTGGGCTCGTTTTCGTGGTCGTTCATTCGTGCTTTCGAGGCTCGTGCGGCAGCGCGTTCGGCGCGAGACGATACCGGGAAAGATGTTCGGCGCGGGGAGCTACGAGCAGCAATTCCGACGAGCCGTCGGATCGACCCGACGAGCCGCGGGACCCTCGGGCGCGTTCGATCTACGCTCGTCGGCATGGTCCAGCGCGCGATGTCTCCCGCCAGCAGCGCGAGCGTGACGCCGACCGTGACGCCGACCGTGACACAGCGAGCGCGAGCGATCGCCGTGCTCGACGACTTCGATCGGGGACGCCAGCGGCGGCTGGCGATCGGCGTCACGCTGCTGGCCGCGGCCATCGGTGCGGACCTCTTGCTCCAGCTCACGCTCGCGCCTCCGCAGCTGCGGGCGCCTGCGCGGCTCCTCTACTCCGCCTTCGAGTTCGTCGCCGTGCTCGCGTCCTGCATGGGGGTGAACGCCTGGTCGCAGCGGCGCGGTCACGGCCCGATCGGTCGCCTGGTGCGCGCGGTCCTCGCGGCCGGCTCCACCGGCGTGCTCCTCGCTGGGGTCGCGGTGGCTTCGTTCCCGCCGGTGGCGTCTTCCAGCCACCCGCCGCTCCCGCTGGGCGGCTACTTGCTGCTCGGCTTCATGCGCGGGCTCGTCACCTGCGGGATGTGGGCGCTGGGCTTCATCTACCCGCTCGCCGTCGAGACCGAGCGCGCGCGGGTGGACGCCGAGCTGTCGCGCCTGCGCGGTCACCTCGAGCCGCACTTTCTCCTCAACACGCTGAACCTCATCGCCGGGCTCACCGGGCAAGACCCCGACGAGGCGCGCCGCCTGCTGGGGGTGCTCGGCGAGCTGCTCGCCGATGCGGTCGAGGACGGGCCGTCGGCGGTGACCGTGGACGGTGAGCTCGCCTGGCTGCGGCGCTACGCCGACATCCTCGAGGCGCGGCATCCGGGCGTGCTCACCTTCCGCTTCGAGGCGAGCGACGAGGCGCGGGTGCGCGAGATCCCCCGCCTGCTCCTCCAGCCGCTGGTGGAGAACGCGGCCAAGCACGGCGTGCTCGCGCGGCCGGGCGGGGGGACGGTGCTCGT
>JAMFST010001305.1 GCA_026225435.1 Labilithrix luteola | reverse complement strand
CCTGGCCGCGCGCGATCTCGACGACCAGCGGGTCGAGCGACGACTTGCCGAGACCGATCGAGCCCAGGTCCGACGTCGCGCCGCTGACGTTCATCATGTCCAGGTTCAGATCCGCGGCGAGCCGCCCGGGCGGGAAGGTCGGGTGGCGCGCGTAGTACTCCGAGCCGAGCAGCCCCTGCTCCTCGGCGGCGACCGAGTTGATGATGGTGGTGCGGCGGGTGCGCGGAGCGTCGGCGATGGCGTGGGCGATGGACAGGAGCGCCCCCACGCCCGAAGCGTTGTCGACCGCGCCATTGTAGATGCTGTCGCCGTTCTTCGGCGCGCCGATGCCGAAGTGATCGTGGTGCGCGGTGTACACCACCGCCTCCTTGGCGAGCTCCGCGTCGCTGCCGGGGAGGACGCCGACGACGTTGGCCGTCGCCACCTTGCGCACCTGGTTCTTCCAGCGCAGGCCGAGGGTCACGCTCAGCTGCACCGGGTGGAAGGAGCGTGACTCGGCGTGGCTGCGGAGGTTGTCGAGATCGTCGCCGCCGAGCGCGACGAGCTTCTTCGCCGCGTCCTCGGTCATCCACATCTTGGCCGCCAGGCGCGGATCGCTCCCCTCGGCGGGCAGCTCGAACTTCTCGCGCGCGTTGGACGCGACGACCACCTGGTACGGATACCCGGCCGACGGCGTGGTGTGGACGAGGATGCAGCCGACCGCTCCCTTGCGTGCTGCCTGCAGGAACTTGTAGTCGTAGCGGCCGTACCAGAGGCGCGTCTTGCCCGCGAAGAGCGTGGGATCGCTCGACGGGTCGTTGTTCATCACGACCACGATCTTCCCGCGGACGTCGACGTCCTTGTAGTCGTCCCACTGCTGCTCGGGCGCGACGATGCCGTAGCCGACGAAGACCAGCGGCGCCGCGGGGAGGGTGACGGCTGGCTCCTGCCGCCCGGAGATGACCACCAGGTCCTCGGGGATGTTCAGCGTCTGCTGCGACCCGCGGTTGCCGTGCGCGGTGACCGAGCGCGGGAGCACCGCCTTCACCCCGACCAGCGGCACGTTCTGGAAGAAGGTTCCGCCGTCTCCGCCCGGCTTGTACCCCGCCTCGCCGAGCTCGGTCGCGATGTACTCCATGGCGAGCTGGTCGCCGCGCGAGCCCGGTCCACGCCCCTCGAGCAGATCGCTCGCCAGGTAGCGGGTCGGCGCGGAGATCGATTCGGGCGTGATACGCGCGGCGAGGGCGGCGTCTTCCGGCGTGATCCCGCCAGCTTCCGCGGATGGCGTCGGCGACGACGTCGGCGGCGGCGTGGTCGAGCCTGTCTGCACGCTCACGGTCGTCACGTGCAGGGTCGGCGGCTGCGAGAGGCAACCCGCTGCGACGGACGAGACGAAGGCCACCGAGAGCCCATCCATTCCGAGACGAAAGAGACGAGATCCCGTGCGCATACGGGGCAAGTTAGAGCAATTTTATTTGCGCTGCTCCCTTCAGCAGCGAGCTTGTCCCGCCGTTCTACGCTGACATGCACAGGCCGTCGTCCGAGCGACCCGACGTTCACCGTCTCGAAGCCATCGTCCGCGAGCTCTCCGAGCAGATCGACGCGATCCGCGGTGAGTTCACCGACGCCGTGTGGGAGGCCGAGCGCGTGCTGCGCGAGGTCCGTGAGATCGGCGTCGCCGCCTCCAACGGGACTGCGCCTTCGGTGGTCGAGATCTCCCGGCTCGGGGAGGACGCCAACGACGCCCGCGAGGGGCTCAAGATTTCCTTCTCCGAAGCGATGGCTTCGGCACGTCAAGCCGACACCGCGCTCACCGAGCTACGCAGCCTCGCCGCCAAGGCGATGCTCGCCCGCGTCGCCGCCTGATTGGCCTGATCGAGCCGCCTCTCAGTTGTCCGCCTTGCGCGCCGCTTTCCAGCGAGCCGCCACGACGTCCGCGCTCGGGCCGAGCCACGCGGTCAGCTTCTTCGCCGACAGGCCGCCCCAGGCCGCCGAGTGGGCCACGCCGAGCTGGCTGGCCGCGGCGAGCAGCTCGTTCTTCTGGTCCTTGCTCTTGAGCGAGTCGAGCCCGCTGTCGATGCGCGCGAGGCGCGAGCGGACCAGCCAGGTGCTGCCGCCGAAGGTCACGTCGAACGAGTCGTCGGCGGGCACGGTGGGCCAGTAGGCCTTCTCGAGCACCGCCTGGCGGGTCGGTCCTTCGACCACGTGAGCGTGCCGGCCCCACTCGACGCCGGGCTCGACCTCCGTCTTCAGCTCGAGGATGTCCTGCGCGCCCGCGCGCTCGACGAGCATCCACACCCGCGGGAGCTCGGCGCTGCCGCCGCTGTCGTGATCGTAGGCGGCGAGATCGAGCAGCGTGGCGTCGGCGAGCCGCGGCTCGGTGGGGGGCCAGGCGAGGACGGTGGCGCGCGTGGTGGCGTCGAGCGCCGTGAGCTTGGTGTCGCTGCTCAGGATGAACGTCGTGCCGTCGACGTCGTCGGCGAGGGTGCTCTTGTTCGCCTTCTTGAAGCTGGGCGCGAGCGAGGCGTCGACCACCGTGTCCGGCTTGCCGGAGGTCACGCTGTTGACGTAGGAGGCGAGGGCGTCCTGGGTGAGCCCCTTGGTGTACCCGTCGCCGAAGTCGAGCTCCACGCCCGCGAGGAAGCGCAGCGCGTCGAAGGCGACCGGGCAGTCGCCGCTGTCGTCGAAGTCGTTGAGCCCGAAGAAGACGCTCCCCTCGTTCAGCCAGCCGAAGTTGTCGGGATGGGGGTCCCCGGCGCAGACGGTCTCCGCGCCGGGGACGCGCGCGGCCGGGATGGTGCCGAGGTCCTGGTAGTACGCGGGCGGGAAGGAGCGGAAGAACGAGAAGGCGTCGTCGATCGCCGCCGTCCACTTGATCGTGAAGTCGGCGTCGGAGAGCTCGGGAAAGGTCGCGCGCAGCGTCGGCTGGTCGAGCGTCTCGGAGAAGTCGGCGGCGGTCAGCGGAGCCGGGGTCGCGTCGCTGGCGACGGACGCCGCGCTCGAAGCGCTGCTCTCGTCGCTGGCCGAGTCACCGGAGCTGCCGCAGGCGCTCATCGCGATCGTCAGGGCCACGAGCGCACTGCCTGACGAAAGCCACGTCGATGTACGCATGTCCGCGTCTTCGCACGCCTGCTGCGAGACATCGTGAAGGTCCGGTGACGATCGCGCGACAGCCGCCAAGTACGCGCGATTCCAGGGGTGCGAGGTCCGCGCAGACGCGCTCACGACCGCTCACGAGACGTAACGGTGACTAGCAATCGAGCCTTGCGGTCTCTGGCGGAACTCTTCATGCTCCTCTTCGCCGCTGTCGTCGGGATGAGTCCGGCCCGGCGTGATCGCTAGGAAGCACAGGCCATCCTCAAGCAGCGGGGATCGCGGGTCCGGCTCGATGCCGGGCTCGCGACGCGCCGTCTCGTCGCCGCTTGCGCTCGTGCACGCCGTCATGGCGCCCTCACTCGAACCAAGGAGCCTCCCCCATGAAGTGGCCATTCGCTGCTCGCCCCGTTGTTCCCGTCGCTGCCCCTCCCTCCGAGGTCTCCAACACCATCGGTGCCAAGACGTTCGTTAAGGGCGATCTGCGCGGCGACGGCTTTCGCATCGAGGGGACGGTCGACGGGCTGGTCGACTCGAGTGGGCCGATCTTCATCGGCGAGTCGGGGGTGGTCAACGGCTGCGTCCGCGCCACCGATCTGGTGATCCTGGGGCGCGTCGAGGGGGACATCGAGGCCTCCGGGCACCTCGAGGTCGGGCCGCACGGCCGCGTGATCGGCGACATCGCCGTCGAGAGCTTCCACATGCACAAGGGGGGGATCTTCCGCGGCGTCAGTCGCATGGCCGACGATGTGCAGCGCGAGCCCGCCCGCCAGCTGGCCCACGCCTCGGTTCCGCCGCCGGCACGCCACTCGCGGCCGCCGACCGCCACGTCGTCGCATCGCGAGCTGGCGAGCGGAGTGCTCGTCAGCCAGGAGCGCCTGCTGGCCGGCGTCCGCGACGACGACGAAGAGGCGGCGAGCGAATCATCGCCGGGCCTCCGCCGCGCCAACGGCGAGTGAGAGAGGTCGGCGATAAGTCGCCGTCCTCTCGTAGCTACT
>JAMFST010001304.1 GCA_026225435.1 Labilithrix luteola | reverse complement strand
TCCACCAACTTCGACAACCGCTCCTTCGGCCTGAACGACGAGGTGAACCTCGCGGTCATCGATCGCGATCTGGCGACCCGCCTGGGCGAGGTCTTCGCCGGCGACCTCACCGGCAGCGTGCGCATCACCTACGCGGAGTGGAAGCGCCGGCCGTACATGGAGCGGATCCTCGCCCTCTTCGGGCTCGTCTTCGCGAGGCAGGCGTGACGACGGAGGCAAGCGGCCGAACGCTCCTCGTCTGCACCAGCGCGCTCGTCGCCATCCTCGGCTTCGCCGCCTGCGTGGACGCCGACACCCCGGCGCGCTTCCGCCGCGAAGAAGGCGCGCGCGTCGCCACCGAGATCCACTGCCCCGCGGCGCAGACGAAGATCGTCGAGCTGGCCGACTGGATGGTCGGCGTCGAAGGCTGCGGGCAGAAGAAGGTGTACCTCGATATCAGCTGGCGCGGCTGGGTGGAGGACACCGCCGGGCTGAAGGATCGCGAGCCGCACGATTCCACCCCGTGGACCATCCTGGGCACTCCGTCGGCCGCCAGCTTCGCCGCCCAGGGGCTACGGCGCGCCGGCTTCGAGATGGACTGCGGCACCGAGGGGATGCTGTCGAAGCGCATCGACGACGGCCAGGTCGAGGTCTACGGCTGCGGCCAGCGCGCGCTCTACGCCGTCGACGATCTCCCCGCCTCGGCGCACCTGGGCGACCGCCGCCGCTTCTGGCGCGCCGTCTGGATCCGCCCGAACACCCCCGCGAAAGCACCTGCGCCTGCGCCGGTTGCCAGTGCGCCGGCCGCCACCGGCACCACCCCCGACGCCTGCCGCGGCACCTGCTACCCGCCGGCGCGCTGCCTCACCTACGCGGTCAACGCCCCGACGCCGCAGACGGCCTCCGGCTGCTTCATCCCCTGCGCCGACAGCGCCTGCCCGTCAGGCATGACCTGCACGATGATGAACGACGGCCCCGGCAAGGTCTGTACAAAGTAACCCGCCGGGCCCGGCCGACCCGCTAAGCCTGCCCGTTGTATTCCCTGACCGGGCGCGGCGGCTTGTCCTGCTTCATGTCGCCGGTGAAGGCGATGAACAACGAGTGCGACTCGCCCGGCGGCACGATGATCCGCCCGTCGCCGGTGTTGAGCGCGTCGGCCAGGCCGGTCCATGGCTCGAGGCAGACGAACGGCTTCGACGGCAAGGTCCAGATGACCCAGCGCCGCAGGTCGGGCGAGCTCTCGACGGTGATGCGGTCGTCGTTCCACGAAAGGGCGCTGCGCGACGAGTTGTGGTCGAGCAGGTGCAGGTCCACCTCGCGCCCGCCGAGGGCGATGCGATCGAGGCGGATCTCCTTCTTCTGCACGTTGTCCCAGGCGCGGCTGGCCTGCGTCTCCACGCGCGCGCCGGACTTCTCCGTCTCCGGCACCTTGAAGTACGGGTGCACGCCGAAGGCGAAGGGCATCGGCGCGCTGCCGGTGTTGGTCACGCGGGCGTCGAGGCGCAGCTTGTTGGCGGCCAGCGTGTAGCGAACGGCGAGCTCGAAGTCCCAGGGCCAGTGGGCGCGGGTCGCGTCGCTGGAGACCAGGGTGAGCGTGGCGCTGGCTCCCGTGGACGCGGCCGTATCGGTGATGGTGAACGGCTGGTTGCGGGCGAAGCCGTGCTGCGGGAGCTCGCCTTCCTTGCCTTCGACCGAGTAGCGACCGCCAGCCAGTGGCCCGGGGGAGGGGAAGAGGAGCGGGATGCCGCCGCGGACGTTCTGCGCCGGATCGGCGAGCGTCTCCTCGTCGAGGTAGAGCACCTCGCGATTCCCGCAGCGGAAGCGGGTGACCAGGCCGCCGCGCTCGGGGGCGATGAGCACGCGGGAGTCGGTCTCGCTGTCGGTCAGCTCGAGAACCTCCAGGTCGCCGGAGATGCGCTGGACGTTGAACATGGCAGCCACGCTAGCCAAAACAACACGAGCCCGCACGCTTGCATTCGCGTACGGGCTCGTGGCAGGCGGCTCGGGGAGCCGCCGCTGGCGAAAAAACTCCGTCAGCGCGGGGCCGGAGTCGTGTCCGTGGTCGTCGTGGTGGTCTTCTTCTTGGTCATCGTCGTGGTCGACGCCGGCTGGCCGTTGATCGGATCCGGCGTCGCCGACGTCGTGGTGCTCGTCGACGGGACCGTCGTGGTCGACGAGTAGGTGCCGCTCGGCGTGCTCGTCGTCGTGGTGGTGCCGCCCGGGCCCACGCTGGTCGACGAGCCGTTTCCGACCATGCTCGGGTCCGTGGTCGTCGTGGTGGACGACGTCGGGGTCGAGACAGCCGTGGTGGTGGACGCGTTCGTCGTCTCCGTGGTGCTCGGGGTGGTGGCGGCAGGCTCGTTGCCCGCGCACGCAACCATCAACGCCGCGGCCGGGATCGACAGGAACAGGCTCTTCATGACTTCACTTCTCCTTTTCGAGGTTCAGGGGCTCGGCGCCTTC
>JAMFST010001303.1 GCA_026225435.1 Labilithrix luteola | reverse complement strand
CGACGATGCCGCCCGCGACCATCGCACCGGTCTTCGGGTCGAGCGGGATCTGCCCGCTGAGAAAGAGCAGGTTGCCGCTCTTGACGGCCTGGGAGTACGGACCGATGGCGGCGGGGGCGTCGGCGGTGGCGATGGTCTTCATGAACAGCTTCTATAGCTTCTGCCGCCCCGAGAGCGCACGTCCCATGGTGATGGGGTCGGCGAACTCGAGATCGCCGCCGTGCGGCACGCCGCTGGCGATGCGCGTCACCGTGAGCGCCGAGTCTCCGAGCTCGCGACCGAGCTCACGCTTCAGGAGCAACGCGGTCGCTTCGCCGTCCACGCTCGGGGGCGTGGCCACGATGATCTCGCGGACGTCGTCCTCGCGGATGCGGGCGACGAGCTGGGCCAGCGGTAGCTCCTCCGGGCCGATCCCCTCGAGCGGAGAGAGGAGCTTGCCGAGGACGAAGTAGCGGCCGCGCATGGAACCGGCGCGCTCGATCGCCACCAGATCGTGCACCCGCGCCACCACGCACAGGAGGTGCCCGTCGCGCTTGCCGTCGCGGCAGATGGCGCAGACCGCGTCCTCGTTCGGGTGCTCGACCTCGGCGATGTTCCCGCAGCGTACGCAAGGGCGCAGCGTCTCCGGCAGGCGCGCCAGCTCCTCGCCCAGCTCGCGCGCCACCTCCGTCCCGCTGGTCAGCAGGTACAGGAGATAGCGTTGCGCCGTCTTCTCCCCGACACCGGGGAGACGAGCGAGCAGCTGGGTGAGGCGACGCGCCTTCGGGGACAGCACGCGCGACTCAGGTGACGCCGGGGATCTTCACTCCGCCGGTGACCTTCTCGAGCTCCGCTTCCATCGATTTCTCCGCCTGCTCGAGCGCGCTGTTGAGCGCGAGGCAGACGCCGTCGAGGGCCATGTCGATCCCCTCGCTCTTGAGGAACTCCGGATCGATCTCGACCTTGGTGACCTTCTTGCCGAAGGTGACGGTGGCCTTGACCTTGTCACCGAGCGCGCCGGCGGTGACTTCGCGCTCGCCCAGCTTGGCCTTCGCCTCGTCGATCTTGCGCTGCATCCGCGCCGCCTGGCGCAAGAGCTCGTTCATCCCACCGCGAAATTGCATGATCCCGTTCCTACCGCGTCTGCGCCCGCGCGTGGAGTGGATCGACGGGCTCCGTCTCCACCTCGTCGGCCTCGGTCGGCTCCGGCGTCGCGTGGGCGGTCGGTATGTGCGGCAGCGTGGCGACGCGCGCTCGCACCGCTTGCGCCAGCTGGGCCGGCGGCGAGCGCACCACCTGCCGCAGGAACTCGAGCTCCGGCTCCATCTGCTGGAGCCGCGCCTCGAAGACGTCGCGCTCGCGCTGCAGATCGCCGATCCGCTTGTCGTGCGTCAGCTCCAGCTGCCGCGTGCGGTAGCGCGTCTCGCGCACGATCCACAGGCAGAGCGCCGGCATACCGAAGACCACCAGGCAGATGGCGACCGGGGTCATCTCGCGGGCGATGTAGCTCCAGTCGATCACGGGCTCACCGTCGTCGCAGGGGGGAGGGAAATTTCAATCATCGGTCGCCGGGATCTTCACGTCGCGCAGCTCGGCGCCGAACAGCTCGATCACCCGGCGGACGAAGGGATGGCCGGCCACCTCGGCGCGCGCATGCTCGCCGGCGATGCGGCGGCGCTCGATGTCGAGCGAGGCCAGCGTCACGGGCGAGTCCTGCCGCAGGGTCCGGTCGATGACCACCTTCACCGGCGCGCCGAGCTGCTCGGCCGCCGAGCGCTCCACGATCTCGAGCGCCTCGCTCTCGGCCGCCTGCAGCCCGAGGATCGAGTCGCTGGCGTAGGCGAGACGGATCTCCTCCGCGCTCACCTTCACGGGCACGGCGTGCTCCAGGATCGACGCCAGCGGCGGCCGCACCTTGCGCACGCGCTCGACGATCTCGCGGAAGAGCGGGAAGTGCGGCGGCACCACGGTCGGCACCGACGGAGCCGCGACGACGAGCGCCGGCGGCGAGTCGGACGCGCCACGGGGCTGCGGGGACGAGGCCGCCGGGGGAGACGCCGGCGCTTGCCGGGCCGTCGGCGCGGCGAACACCGGCGCCGCCACCGGCGCGGTGAAGATGGGGGTCGCCACCGGTACCGGTGCGGGCCGGACCGAGCTGGGCGCTCCGCCGGGGCGGGTCGGAGTCGGCTGGCGCTCGGGGACCGCGGCCATCGGTCGAACAGGCGCCGCCAGCGCTTGCGGGCTGGCTTGCGGAGTCGGCGGGCTCGGGCTCGG
>JAMFST010000152.1 GCA_026225435.1 Labilithrix luteola | reverse complement strand
CGCCGGCACCGAGGGTCAGCGCGAGCAGGAGGACGAAGTGCCCGGTCTCACCGAGCGCGCCCCAATTGGTGGTCACCAGCCAGATGGCGCCGAAGAAGACGAACGCTCCGCCCAGCACGAGGAGGACGAGCAGCATCGTCGACATCTGCGCGCTGTCGGAGCGGAGCGCCTGCGCCTGGACGGGGAGCGCGAGGCTCGGGGCCGGTGCCGTCCGCGCGGGCGCACCCGCATTCCCACCTGCGCGCAACAGCGCCGCCAGCTCCGCCGCCCTCGGACGACGAGCCGGATCGCGGGAGAGCGCCGCGCGTACGAGCGGTTCGAGCCCATCCAGCTGTCCGAGCGGTGGGGCGCCCGTCGTCACGCGGACCATCAGCGCCGCGAGCGCGTACACGTCCGCGGAGGCATCCGGCTGTGCGCCGCCGAGAAGCTGGAGCTCGGGCGCCACGTACGCCACCAGGGAGAGCGGCTCGGCGCCGGCGACCACCAGCGCCCGGGCGAGCGCGCCCGGCCCCGGCAGGACGCGCGCGCTGACGAGCAACGACAGCCGCGGCTCCGCCGTCGACCTCCAGCCGACCGACCACGGCCCGAGATCCCCGTGGGTGACACCGGCGGCGTGCAGGTCCGCGAGCGCATCGGCGAGCCGCGTCAGCGCCGCGCGTGGATCGGCACCGGAAAGCAGAGGGGTCCACCCATCGACGGCGCGATCGTAGGTCACGGACCGCTCGCCGGCCTCGTCTGGCCCGTCACCACCACCACCGGGGTCCGCGTCGAGAACGACGACGTCGACGTCGCCGACCATCGAGGGGAGCGCGCGCGTGGCGCCGGCGGGGCGGAAGGGGAACCTCGCGGGGAGGCGCTCCACCGTGCCGGCCTCCAGCTGCCCTCCGAGCGGCCCAAGCATCCGGGGCACGCTACGCGACTTCCGCATCTACGAGAGGTACTCGAAGGGAAGTTTCTCGTAGTACGGGGTCGTCTTGGGGGTCGGCAGGAGTCGCAGCAGGCGGCGCGTGAGCGGCTTGCGCCCGTCGCCCTCGTTCTCGTCGACGATCTTCAGCATCCTCGCGCGCCAGGGCTCGTCGCGAACGCCGAAGAGGACCATGGCTTCGCGGTGGGGAATCGCGGCGCAGATGTCCGTCTCGCCCAGCGCGTCCTGCGCCACCGGGAGCACCCCGGGGAGCAGCACCGAGGACGCCGCGAGCCAGTGCCCCGACCAGATCATGAGCTGCGGCTTGCCGTCCGGCCCGGCCGCCGTGCTCATCTTGATGTCGTTGCGGTTGGCAGCCGCCCGCAGGTTCTCCAGCGACAGGCGCTGCGCGTCCGCCAGGCTCAACTTCGAAGCCGCGAGGTCCACGGCGCGGACATACCGGGCGACCCCCCCCTGGTCTTGCGCGAACGCGACCATGAGCCCCTCCACCAGGTTCACACGCATGGCCCCCTCGAGGGCGTACTCGACCGGCACGATGAGCGGGTACAGCCGACTCACGTCGACCACCTGCGGGGGGGCGCCACCCGCGTCG
>JAMFST010001302.1 GCA_026225435.1 Labilithrix luteola | reverse complement strand
GCCGCTCATATGGCCTCGCGGAGCCTCCATCGAGTCGGTGACCAGTCGCCCCTCGAGCCGCGCGAGGAACTCCTGCGCGGTGTTCTTCCCGGCGCGGCGCAGCAGCTCGTTGCGCGCGGCGATCTCCAGGATCGAGCCCATGTCGCGCCCCGGGCGCACCGGCACGGTCAGCATGCGGATGGGCGTCGCGAGGATGGTGTAGTGCCGCTCCTCGATCCCGAGGCGGTCGTACTCCTCGTCAGGGCTCCACTCGACCAGGCGCACCACCACGTCGATGCGCTTGCGCTCACGGACGCTGGTGACGCCGAAGAGGTCCTTGATGTTGAGCACACCGAGGCCACGCACTTCGATGTGATGCCGGAGGAGGTCCGCCGGTGCGCCGAAAACCATCCCCGGCGGTCGCCAATCGCAGCGAACGACGTCGTCGGCGATGAGGCGGTGGCCACGGAGCACGAGCTCGAGCGCACACTCGCTCTTGCCGATGCCGCTCTTGCCGAGGAGCAAGAGGCCGACGCCGAAGACGTCGACGAGGACGCCGTGGAGCTGATCGTGGGGCGCGAGCTTCTCGTCGAGCACCGCGTGGATGGCGTTGATGGTGCGGCTGGAGCGCGCCTCGGAGACGAAGAGCGGCGTCGAGGTGGCCTCGGCCGCCTGCATGAGGCTGCGCGAGGGATCCCCCTGCCGCGTGAGGAGCACGCAGGACAGGCCGAGCGAGAAGAACCCGCGCGCCGCCATGCTCCGCGCCTCGCCGCCGATGGCGTCGAGATAGGACAGCTCGGTCTCCCCGAGCACCTGCACGCGCGTCGGCACCACGCCGTGGTAGTGCCCGGCGAGCGCGAGCCCGGACTTCTGCACGCGCGGATGACGGATCGGCCGCGTGAGCCCCGCCTTGCCGGCGCAGAGACGCAGCTCGAGGCCGAGTCGCGCATCCGACGCCATCGCCTCCGTGGTGCACGGGGGGCTCGGCGGCGGGCTGCTGGTGGTTCCTGACGTCCCCTCGGCCATGGCAGTAGAAGCCTACCTTGGTCCTGGGCCAAGCGTCGTGCGAAGCACGACGTCGCCGAAGGCGGTGAGGGGAGCGGCAGCTCCCACCTGACCGTCTAACTAATGCGTTCGGCTTCTTCGTCGGCGATGAGCGTGTAGGCGGCCTGCGCGTCCGGGGAGGCGATGAGCCGCTCGCGGAAGGCGCGGTGACGCAGGAGGCGGGAGATGCGCGCCAGGGTCTTCAGGTGCTCGCCGGTGGCCCGCTTGGGGCTGACGACCGCGAAGAGAATCGTGACCTTCATGTCGTCGATGGCCTGGAAGTCGACCCCGGCCGGCACCACCAGGAGCGCGGCCACCTGGGTCTCCAGCATGGGGAGCGCGCCGTGGGGAATGGCCACCCCCTCGCCGATCCCGGTCGACTGCAGCCCCTCGCGTTCGAGGAGCACCCGTTCGACCTGGGTGCGTTCGAGCCCCGACCCGGCGGTCAGCAGGGTGGCCAGGCGGCTCATCGCGGCCGCCTTGTCGAAGGTGGGGCCGCCGGATGATGAGGAGGCACTCGGCTCGAGGCCGACGCGGTCAGGTGTGAGGAGCTCTGTGAGTCGCATCGGGGGGGCGGCGAACCAACGAAACGGATGGACGGACGAACGAAAGCGAAGTTGCAACAGCAACAAGAAAGACTGCGTGCTCGCGCTTCGTCGCCCGGGTGCTGGCCGACCTTTCTCCCTCCCCGGAAAAGGCTGGCCTGGCACGCCGGCCGACGCGCGTGAGCACGTCGTCGTCGCTTGGAACCTCCGCCCCTTTACTCCTCGCCCGACTCGTCCGTCAAAAGATGCTGCGAGGCGCGGTCCGCTCCCTTGCGCTGCGAGGTGACCGCCGACTTCGCTTCCCGCGCCTGAGCCTCGAGCTTGCCGATGACCAGGTCGAGCGAGGCGTACATGTCCTCGCTGCGTTCGTGCGCGTGAAAATGGTCGGCGCCGGCCCGGACATCGACCTCCACGCAGTGAACCCGTCCTTTCTCACAGGACAGCGTCACGTGCGCCATCATGGGTTGCTTCAGAAATTTCTGCAGCTTGGCGACCTTCTCGGTCGCGTGGCTTTTCACTGCCTCCGTCGCTTCCATCTGGCGGAACGTGATCGCGATGTTCATGCGTCTACCTCCGAAGTTTTCAAGAATAACCCTCGAGCAGGAGGGTAAGTCCCGCAAAAACGACGACGTCGTGACAAGCAGGTGAGCGATTGTCCGCAAGCCAGCTGCTCGACGCAGCGAGACGTCGCAAAAATATCGAGAAAGACTCCCTCGCGCGAGCCTACCCTGCGCTAGCCCCAGGCGTCGGCAAGCAACAACGTGGCCCGGCTCTCGTGCTCGGCCTCGAGGAAGTGACGGCGGACCTCGGGGTCGTGGATCTTGGCGGCGCGCTCGAGCAGGCGAGTCTTGGCCTTGGCGATGGCCGCCTGAGCCTGCGTGCGCTCGCCGGCGCGGTAGAGCGCCTCGGCGTGCACGCGGAGGATGAGCGCCTCGGCGTCCTCCGACTCGCCCACGCGATCGAAGGCCGCGTAGGCCTCGCTGGCCGAGCCGAGCGCCTCGTCCAGGCGCTTGCCCGCGAGGAAGACGTGAGCGAGCGTGGCCATCGCTTCGGCGTACATCGGTGCGGTGGGCGAGAGCATGGCGATCGACTGGCGCACGTGGCGCTCGGCGTCTTCCAGGTGGCGCAGCTCCACCAGGATCATCGCCAGGTACAGGTGCGAGGCACCGGCCAGGCGCAGGTCGCCGCGCTCGATGTAATCGCGCAGCGCCTGCCCTTCGTAGCGCTCGGCGTCCTCGAGGCGACCGAGGCGGAAGAGCGCCAGCCCGAGGTTGTGCTTCGCCAGCGAGATCGTCTCGCGCAGGCCCATCGCCTCGGCGTCGGCCAGCGCCTCGCGCAGCGACTCCTCGCCCGGGACGTACATTCCTACCAGGGTGAGCATGTAGCCGAGCCGCACCTTCTGCATGCAGCTGTTGCGCAGGTCGCCGGCGCGCTCGAAGTGCTCGGCCCCCTCGGCGATGAAGGCGATGGCGTCACCGATGTCGCCCAGGTACAGCGCGCGGAGGCCGCGGATGTACTCGATCCAGCCGGCCACGTTGGGTGCGTTCTTGGCGAAGGCCTCGCGCTGCGGAGCGAGCGCGGCGAGGAGGCGCTCGACCAGCTCGGTGCGCGCCGCCGGCAGCAGCTGGGCGGTCGCGCGGACCAGGGCGATCGCGCGCGAGCCGGACATGGCCGACGCGGACGCGGGGGTGGACATCGGCGCGCCGGCGCTGTTCGGCGGAGGCACGTTGGGAGGTGGCGCCATCGTCACGGCGTTGGCGTTGGCGTT
>JAMFST010001301.1 GCA_026225435.1 Labilithrix luteola | reverse complement strand
CGGCGCGCGCCGTCGGCATCCGCGGTAGCCTTTCCGGCGCGATGACCACCGACATCCGCCGTCTTCCGCTGGTGCCGCGGGCTCCGAAGGCGCTGCCGGCCCAGCGCCACCTCCCGCTGGCGGGTGAGGCGCGCGCCGTCGATCGCGCCTGGCGCCCCAACTACGCGGTCTGGGAGATCACGCTGAAGTGCGATCTCGCCTGTCACCACTGCGGCTCGCGCGCGGGCAAGGCGCGGCCCGACGAGCTGTCGACGGCGGAGTGTCTCGATCTCGTCGACCAGATGGCCGAGCTGGGCGTGAAGGAGGTCACGCTCATCGGCGGCGAGGCCTACCTGCGCGACGACTGGACGGAGATCGCGCGGCACGTGTCGAAGCGGGGGATGACCTGCTCGATGACCACCGGTGCCAAGGGGATGACCCGCGAGCGCGCGCAGATGGCCAGGGACGCCGGGCTGCGCACGGTGAGCGTGTCGGTCGATGGGCTGCGGGCGACGCACGACCGGCTTCGCGGTGTTGCGGGGAGCTTCGACGCGGCGATGGCCGGGCTGGCCAACCTGCGCGCGGTGGGGATGCCAGTCTCGGCCAACACGCAGATCGGCGGCACCAGCTGGCGTGAGCTCCCTGACCTG
Source organism: Labilithrix luteola (assembly GCA_026225435.1). Taxonomy (GTDB): domain Bacteria; phylum Myxococcota_A; class Polyangia; order Polyangiales; family Polyangiaceae; genus JAMFST01. The sequence goes on along the minus strand of JAMFST010001301.1, from coordinate 3,368 downwards.
CTCGAGGTGCTCATCGAGCAGAAGATCCACTCCTGGCAGCTGCAGCTGACGACGGCGATGGGGCGGGTGGTGGACGATCCGAGCCTCTTGCTCCAGCCGTGGGAGCTGCTCGAGGTGATGCCGATGCTGGCGCAGCTCTCCGAGCGCGCCACGCAGGCCAAGGTGCGCTTCTTCCCGGGGAACAACGTGGGGTACTTCGGGCCGCACGAGCGCGAGATTCGCCGGCTGCATCCGCTCAAGCACATGGGCTCGTGCAGCGCGGGGCGGAGCACGCTCGGTATCGAGGCGGACGGATCGATCAAGGGCTGCCCGTCGCTGCCGACCGCCGAGTACGTGGGCGGGAACGTGCGCGACGAGAAGCTGGTCGACATCTGGGAGCGCTCGGCGCCGCTGCGCTTCACGCGCGAGCGGACCGTCGATGATCTCTGGGGCTTCTGCCGCACATGCTACTACGCCGAGCACTGCCTCGCCGGCTGCTCGTGGACGACGCACGTGGCCTTCGGCAAGCCGGGGAACAACCCCTGGTGCCACCACCGCGCGCTCGAGATGAAGGCGCTCGGCAAGCGCGAACGGGTCGAGCGCATCGAGGAGGCGCCGGGGCTGCCGTTCGACCACGGCAAGGTCGCCATCATCGTCGAGGACGCTTAGCCGCGACTCGAGGGGAGCAGGATGGTTCCCCTCGCGCGCGAACCGTGGAAGGCTGGGCTCATGAGCTTTGCAGCATGCACCGGGTGCGGGCGGCACGTGCGGACGTCGGACAGCAGCTGCCCGTTCTGCCAGACGGCGGTGGTCGCGGTCGCCGGGCGCGGCGGGCGCGCGGCCCGGGAGATCGTCGGAGCGCGTGCGTCGCGGGCGGCGCTCTTCGCCGGCGCGGTCCTGGTGGCGGGATGCTCGAGCGGCGATGACACCGATCCGACGACCGGTGACGATGGCGGCGGCTCGGCGAGCGCGGACGGCGGCGACGCCAGCGTGGCGCAGCCGGTGTACGGCGCGCCGGTCGGGACCGATGGCGGCATCGCCGTCGACGACGGCAGCACGCCCATCGCGCAGCCCGTCTACGGCTCGCCGATCCACAACGACGGCGGCAACTGACGGCGTGAGCCGCGCGGCACGGAGCGCGCTCGCCGTCCTCGTCGCGTCGAGCTTCGCCTCGTGCACGAGACCGAACGGCGCGGTCGCGGACGCCGGGATCGGTGGGGCCAGCGGTGACGCCGTGGTTGCCGTGTCGCCCGCGCTCCCGGCGGAGATGGTCGTGCCTCGCCGGAGAGCCGCGACCGAGCGACCGTGATGGTGCGCGAACAGGTCGCCTTGAGCCTCGACGGCACTGACGAGAGCTGGCGGCTCGAGTGGGCCCGCCCTCCGTTCCCCGCCTGCCGCGGCACCGACGCCGAGACCTGCATCTGCGCCGGCTTCGCCCCGGGGGAGCGCGGTGACCTCGATCTGGTCAGGCAGCGCGTGGGGGCCACGGACGAGCGGATGTCGCTCTCGTCGCTCTTCGACGACCACGAGACCATGCTGGCGACGACGGCGCACGTGCTGACCTTCGGCGACTACGACCACGACGGGCGCGCGTCGGAGATCGTGCTGCAGGTCGGAGCGGGCCCGTGCGGGCACACGTCGACGATCGTGGTCGGCGTCTCGAAGGCGAACCCCAGGCTGCACGCCTTCACCGCGGCGGAGGACGCGAGCACGCAGCTCGCGCTCGACGGCCGCCGCGACTGGGAGACGTTGCGCACCAAGGGCGCGCTCGAGCGCGTGCAGATCGCCTGCGGCGATCACGGCGCGACCGAGTCCACCGCGGTCGGCGTGCGCGCGAGCGGTGGCGTCCTCCACGCGACGAAGAAGACGTCGCCCTGTCCACCCTGAGCGGCTGCGCTCAGCCGGGCAGTCGCGCCACCGCCTCGTCGAACCATCGCTCGATCATGCGCGGGAACGGCCACATCCAGCCGTAGTCCGGCCCCGTGAAGCGCTGCACCAGCTCGCGCTTCAGCGCCGCCAGCGCCGCCACTCCGTACACCTCGTGCGTCGCGCGGATGGTCTCCTCGTAGGCCTCCCACTCGATGCGCGCGCGCCCGTAGGCGAGCCCCAGCGGGAAGATCGGCAGCAGGTACACGAGCGCCATCCCCACGTCCCCCATGCGCGCGCGCTGGCGCAGGTGCACGCGCTCGTGGCGCAAGAGGACGTAGCGGGCGTCGGAGCCCATCTGCGGCCAGCTGTCCGGCACCCACAGCTTGCCGAACATCACCGTGTGGTACCGGCTCACGTAGGTCCGCTGCCCGCCCAGCGTCACGACGGCGAGGAACCTGCCGATGGCCAGCTGCAGCGCGCTCTCCCGCTTCGAGACGATGGCAAAGTCGGGAAACTCCGCCCGCATCGAAGCCAGCAGCTGGTCCAACCTCCCCGGATCGAAGCTCCTCACGGTGCTCACGCTGCCTCCACGCCCTGACACGACGGGCAATAGTACGTCGAACGGAGCGCCCCGCCCTGGCGCCGCATCTTCAGCGTCGCCCCGCACACGAGGCACGCCTCGCCGCCGCGCTTGTACACCCAGTAGCGCGGCCCACCGAGCGCCCTGCGGGTGACCCGCGTGCTCCCGCGGTTGGCCATCGGCGGGATCGGGCTGGTGTTCGCCTGCATCAGCTCCCGCGCCCGTGTCAGCACGGTCCGCAGGCGCGCCTCGTCGAGATCGCCGACGCGCGCGAAGGGGTTCTCGCGCACGAGGAAGAGCGTCTCGGACTTGTAGATGTTGCCGATCCCGGCGACCAGGTGCTGGTCGAGCACGGCGTCTCCCAGCGGACGGTCGCTCTCCGCCCGCAAGCGCCGCAGCACGTCGTCGACGTCCAGCTCCGGCGCGAGGATGTCCGGACCGAGCGCCGCCAGCCGCGCGTCGGTGGTCGCCTGGAGCCGGTCGAGGAGCCGCACCACCGGCGCCCGGAAGCAGACCACCACGAAGGGGACCGGCGGACCGTCGGGCCGCACCTGGAGAGCCTCGAACACCACCCGCGCGGCGCCCGGGGACTGGCGCCAGCGCTCGCCGGGCCGGTAGATGTGCCAGCTCCCCGACATCTGCATGTGCGTGTGCAGCGCGCGCCCGTCGTCGAAGCGCATCATGAGGTTCTTCCCGTGGGTGTCGATGGAGACGATGCCGTCGGTGAGCGCGCGGGAGAGGACGCCGTGGCTCAGGAAGCCTTCAAAAAATGCCGGGAAGATGGTGAGGATGTCGCATTGCATGGCGGCTGGTGATCCCTCTTCTCGCGGTTGGCGTAATTATTGTTTTGTAGTACAAAAGTAACCATAAGGTAATAAAAACCGCTATAAGTAACTCAACCCCCGTGCAGCCTGCACTCTTTCTGACTTTAAACCGTAGG
>JAMFST010000151.1 GCA_026225435.1 Labilithrix luteola | reverse complement strand
GGTCTCGAGCGCGCAGGGGGCGCCGGGCGAGCAGGTCGTCCCCGAGCCGTCCGGGGCGATGTACACCGAGCCGGGAGCGCCGGCCCCGCGTCTGTCGTTCCACCGTCGCCGCCGGCGCCCCCCGCCGCCGGCCCGGCATCGCCTGCGCTTCCAGCGCCGCCATCGCTCGCGCGGGAGGAACCGGGAGCATCCGCGTCGCCGCTGCTCCCGCAGGCCATCGCGCCGCCGGCTGCGCTGGCGAGGGCGAGGAGAACGATCGCGTGCCGCACCCGGACAGCCTAGCTCACCGTCTCAGCCGCCCTTGGCGAACCTGTCCGTCGCTTCCACCAGCGCGCTGGTGATCCCCGGCTCGCTCGCCGCGTGTCCGGCGTCGCCGATGATCGACAGCTCCGCCTCCGGCCAGGCGCGGTGCAGCGCCCAGGCGCTGTCCATCGGGCAGACCACGTCGTAGCGCCCCTGCACGATCACGCCGGGGATGTGGCGGATCTTGTCGATGTTGGCGAGCAGCTCGCGCCCCCCGTCGAAGAAGCCGTGGTTGACGAAGTAGTGGCACTCGATGCGGGCGAAGGCGAGGCTGAAGTCGCGCCCGCCGGTGCGGTTCACCAGCTCCTCGTTGGGGACCAGGCAGCTCGTGCGCCCTTCCCAGATGCTCCACGCGCGCGCGGCCGCCTCGCGCACCGCCTTGTCCTCGCTCGTCAGCCGCCGGTGGTAGGCGTGCAGCAGATCGCCGCGCTCCTTCTCGGGGATCGGCTCGAGGTACCCCTCCCAGGCGTCGGGGAAGATCGAGCTTGCCCCCTCCTGGTAGAACCAGTCGATCTCCTTCTTGCGCAGGAGGAAGATCCCGCGCAGCACCAGCTCGGTCACGCGGTCGGGGTGCGTCTCGGCGTAGGCCAGCGCCAGCGTCGACCCCCACGAGCCGCCGAACACCTGCCAGCGCTCGATCCCGAGGTGCTCACGCAGCTTCTCGATGTCGCTCACCAGGTCCCAGGTGGTGTTGTTCTCGAGCGACGCGTGCGGCGTGCTCTTGCCGCAGCCGCGCTGGTCGAAGAGCACGATGCGGTACTTCTCCGGGTCGAAGAAGCGGCGGTGCTTCGGCTCGGTGCCGCCACCCGGGCCGCCGTGGAGGAAGACCACCGGCTTGCCGCTGCGGTTGCCCGACTCCTCGATGTGCAGCTCGTGCTTCTCCGACACGCGCAGGCGGGTCGACTTGTACGGATCGATCTCGGGGTAGAGCGAGCGACGAGCGGGCATGACTCCATGCGGTATCACACGTGTCTCGCAAGTGCCGTCGCTCGTGATAGCTCACGGTCCCGATGACCACGGCGACCACGGACACCGCTCTCGAGATCGATGTCGAACGCACCCGACGTTTCTCCGCCCGCTTGCGGGTGGCCTTCGTCGTGCTCGACCTGTTCGTCTGCGCCCTCTTGCTGGTGGGCATCTTCGTCGCGCTGCCCGATCGCTTCTGGCCGGTGGACATCGCCGGCGGCTTGCTCGTCCTGCTGCTCCTCGCCTCCGCGTTCGGGATGTCCCGGCGCGCCTCGTGGGACGCCAAGGTGTTCCGTCTGGTCGCCTTCGTCCAGCTCGCGGTCGGCCTCCTCCTCACGCTCACCAGCATCGCCACCGCCAGCTACCTGAGCGGCATCTACGGGCCGGTCGGTCGCGGCGGGTCGGTCATCCTCGGCCTCGTCGCCGCGCTCGCGCTGCCGTACCTGGTGGTGCTCCCGGCGGGGAAGCTGCTGTGGGTGGGGCCCATCGTGCCGGCCACGCGCGCGGAGCCACAGGCGTGACGCCGCGCGCTCTCCTTCGCCTGCTGGCGGGCTTCGTCGTCGTCACGGCCATCCTCGGCGTCATCCTGCGCCTCACCTACGAGCTACACCCGACCCACCAGGTCTTCGTCAGCGTGTGGAGCAGCGGCAAGCTGCTCGACCGGCGCGAGATCGGCTCGGCCGAACAAGCGCAGCCGGATCCGCGCGGCATGACCGTCGTCGAGACGGTGACCGGCACCGCGCCGATCCTGAAGCGCGTGCCGCTGGCCTTCACCTTCGGAATCGTCTCCGGGCGTGACGGTGTCGTCGCCGACGTGCACGGTCAGACCCTCGTCCTCACGCCGGACGATCTGCTCGTGCGCGGCGCGTACGACCACGGCTTCAACCAGCCGGGCATCTCGCTCAGCTACGGCCTCGACGTGCCGCTCGTCCTGGCGATGATCAGCGAGCGCGCGCACCTGCCGGTCTCCGACATCACCCGCGACGCGACCTTGCGCCGCATCCGCGTGGAGCGCGTCCCCGTCGGCACGCCCGCGCAGGAGCAGCCGCACGGCGACACGCTGACCCGTGAGCAGGTGCTCGCCTCGGCGCTCGACCTCGCGCATTTCCTCGCCCGGGGGCAGAAGCGCGACGGCACCTTCCGCTACATGGTCGACGCCGCCACCAACCGCTCGCTCCCCGGCTACGACTGGCCGCGCCACGCCGGCGCCACGTACTTCCTCGCCCAGGCGGCCGCGGCCAGCGGCGACCTGACGCTCCGCATCGCCGCACTCCGCGCCGCCGGGTACATGCGCGACCGCGCCATGCTCGATTGCGGCGAGCACCGCTGCATCACCGACGACAACGACGCCAACATCGGCTCGAGCGCGCTCGGCATCATCGCCTTCGTGGAGATCGTCCGCACCGGGCTCGATCCTTCCTTCGCCCCGGCCATCCCCCAGCTGACCGCCTTCCTCCGCTCGCAGCAGCGGCCCGACGGCGAGTTCATGCACGAGTACAACCGGCGCGAGAAGCACCCCATCGACGTCCAGCGCCTCTACTTCGCCGGCGAGACCGCGCTCGCCCTCGCGCGCGCCTTCACCATCACCCACGACCGCGCCGATCTCGACGCCTCGGCCCGCGCCGTCGCCTACCTCGTCGGCCCCGCCTGGAGCTTCCCGGGCAACCGCTACTACTTCGGCGAGGAGCACTGGACCTGCCAGGCGATGGACGCCACCTGGGCCGACGCGCCCAACCCGAAGGCGCTCGACTTCTGCCAGCGCTGGCAGAAGTACGGCCGCAAGATGCAGTTCCTCCGCGGCGAGACCCCCTTCGACGCCGAGGGGGCGTACGGCGTCTCGCCGCTGGTCACCCCGCGCTTCACGCCGGTCGGCAGCCGCACCGAGGCGGCCGTGGCGACCCTCGAGGTCGAGCTCGAGACGCAGACCTCGCCCGCGGAAGTCGCCGACCTCGAGGCGCAGATCCGGCGCTCGCTCGCGCTGCTCGTGCGCCAGCAGTTCCGTCCGGGCCCTGCGCACCTGTTCGCCTCGCCGACGTCGGTGATGGGCGGCATGCCGGGCAGCTCGGTCGACTGGCAACTGCGCATCGACTACGCGCAGCACGCCGGCAGCGCGATGCTCCGCTGGCTCGACGTCACCGCGCCGCCGACCGCACCTGGCGCAGCAGGAAACGCTGGCGACACGAGCCGCACACAGGCGCCGACGTCCGCACACTGAATTGTCGACGCATCTGGACAAATAGTGGTTGGGAGCGGATTCGGCGGTTACGGTTTCTGTGGGGAGGCGGTTTGCAGCGACTTCCGAGCGGAACCAACCACACGAGCAGAGCTGTCGCGACCGTGGCATTTACGCATCACGCCCGCCGCGTGCGCTGTCAGGAAATGCACGTGAGGACGCGGGCTTGACCGCTCTCCAGCACGGAGGGAGCAGGCACCGCGCGCCGCGCAGGTACGGCCGACCGAGCCAGCGCATCCGCGCCCGCGCTCGTTCTCGCGAGGTTTCTCGCGCGCTTTCTCGTGAAGAGGCGGCGCTGAAGAAGGCCGTCGTCGCGCCCGGCGTGACGTCGGCAGCACCCCAAGGAGCCAGCGATCGTCGGGAGCGGGTCTCCCGGCAATCGTCTTGCATGAGGATCCGAAACACGCGCCCTTCTTCTGGAATGGCGCGAGAAAGAGGTGATCGGATGACGATTCCCGTGATCAGGAGTCTTCAGGGCCTGTCCCTGGAGCAGGCGGATGCGTACCTCGCAGCAACCGAGGACGAGCTCGACGCGGCCTATGCGCTCGCCGAGGACCGCAATCGCCTGGCTGGAGTGGAAGAGGAACCGGACGCTGCAGAGGTGCACCATGCGCTCTTCTTGTTGCGTCGCGCCCGCGGTCTCGAAGCGCCGAGCTACGACTCGATGCGCGTCGAATTGCGCTCCAAGCCTCGGATGAAAGCCGCCTGATCCAATCGGGCTCGCTTTGCCGAGCTCTCGAGGCATCGTTGAAAGACGAAGGGCCAGTCGATCGTCGAGATCGCTGGCCCTTTCTCCTTTTGTCCGGCCGGGGTGTTCAGTCCGCCAGCTTGTCCGCCTTGCAGGTGAGCGCGGCCGTCGAGGCGGTCGCTTCCGCGGACGGCGTCTTCGCGAAGATGGGGCCGAACGCGAACGAGGCGAGCAGCCACGCGCGGATGTTGTCCGAGTAGTCGGACACCGAGACGCCGAGCGTGTCGAGGACGCGGAAGGTGATGTTGTGGCAGACGAACGTGCCCAGGTAGAAGCCGTCGACGTACGAGACCTCGACCGCCTTCACCAGCTGCGCCCAGGTGACGCACAGGGGCGGGCCGAGCTCTCCGCCGGTGAGCGTGTCGCTGTACAGGCCGGCGCCCCACACGTCGCCGAGGAGGCGGCCGTGGATCTTGGCGGTCTTGCTGCCGTCGGACACCACGTCGATGTCGACCTCGGAGTGGTCGAAGGGGATGTCGAACTCGAGGGAGAACTTGCGGACCTGGAGCACGTAGGTCGCGGTCGTGGGGTCGGCGATGCCGGCGGCCTTCACCTCGTTCTCCAGCCAGGTGAGCGCGTTGGCCTTGGGGAGGTAGGCGGCCTGCGTGGAGGCGCTGATGTTGCCGAGCGCCGAGGTCAGCTCGTCCTTCAGCGTCTGCACCGGCGTGAGGCTCAGCTCCTGCGCGTCGTCCGGAGTGAGCGACGAGCTACCGCCGCCGGTCGACTGGCTGGCGCCGTCGGAGGCGGCCGAGGACGAGCAGCCCGCTCCGAAGACCACGGAGGCCATCGAGCAGAGAGCGAGAGTGGCGGCAGGGACGAAGGAGCGGAGGAAGGACTTGCGCACGAACTGTCCTACAGCACCTACAGTGCCAAGCGCGTTTCTCGAGAGAAACGCTACTTCCCACCCCCGGACCTGGGTTAACGCGATGTAGGTCGGGGTAGTCCCGATCCACCACCCCCTCCGGATTCAGGTGCTCAGTGGCCGGCGGTTGTCGAGGCGGGCGCCGACGGAGCCTGGGTGCGCCAGGCGAGCACGCCGACCATCCCGAAGACGATGGTGACCACCAGGAGCACGCCCGCGGCGAAGGCGGTGCGCGAGGACATGCCGCGCGGCATCTCCAGGTCCTCGAGGTCGATCTCGCTGCCCGGCGGCGGCTTCTTCAGCTCGTAGCGGACCTCCTGCTCGACGTGCGAGGCGAAGGGGGTGCGCATCGGGCCGGTGGCGGCGCCGCAGACCTGCAGGAGCGAGTCGGACAGCTCGGCCACCGTCTGGAAGCGGTTCTCCGGTTCGCGGGCACAGGCCTTGGCGAACCAGGCGTCGAAGCCGGGCGGCAGGTTCGGGTTGTACTGCGAGGGGACGGGCATCGGCGCCACGCAGACCTTGAGCACGATGTCGCCGAGGACTTCCCCCTCGAACGGCAGGCGGGCGGTCATGGCGGTGAAGGCACAGGCGCCGAGCGCCCACAGATCGGTCAGCGGACCGGGCGCGCCGCCGACGGTGAGCTGCTCGGGGCTCATGAAGTTCGGGGTGCCGACGACGGCGCCTTCCTGCGTCGGACCGTGGAGCGGGCCGCCGCGCGAGTCGCTCGCCTTGTCGTGGTCGAACATCTTGGCGATGCCGAAGTCGACCAGCTTCACCACGTAGGGCAGATCGCTGTCCGCATCCTCGGCGTTGGTCGCGAGGAAGATGTTGTCCGGTTTCAGGTCGCGGTGGACGATCCCGACCGCGTGCGCCTTGGAGAGCGCGCGCGACGCCTGGGCGATCACCTTGGCGACTTCGACCGGCGGGAAGGGGCCGACGCGCATCAGCGTGTCGGAGAGCGACTCCCCCTCGAGGTACTCC
>JAMFST010000150.1 GCA_026225435.1 Labilithrix luteola | reverse complement strand
CGGCACCACCAGCCCCGCCGCCTGTCGCCGCGCGAGGCCGTCCGACCGGGCGGCCACCCGGCGCGCGTCCTTCACCGAGGCCAGCGAGTAGAACAGGGTCTCGTCCGTGTCGCGCAGCGGCTCGCCGAGGAGCGCGGTGAGGTCCGTTTCGAGCGCCGCGCCCCCGTCCGCGTAGCCCTTCTTGCCGACCCACAGGCCGCCAAAGTCACCGGCAACCAGGCGATCGATCATCGCCGCGGCAGGCAGTACCGAGGTCTCCTTGCTCCAGGCCGCTTCCGGCGTCCCCTCGAAGGCCCCGTCGCTCCAGGCTAGCTGGTGCGAGTGCAGGTACGGGAGCATCAGCGCGTACGAAGCCAGATCGTGCACCGCGGGCTCGTCGGGAGAGGGCACGAAGGGGACCTGGAAGACGCGGGTTCCCGGTGGAACCGCCGCCTCGATGCGCTGGACGAACGCGCCGACGCGGTCGTAGTGCGCCATGGCCAGCTCGCGATCGGCTCCCCACCCCAGCGTCTCCTCCCACAACCCGAAGAGCGTGAGCAGCGCGCCGAGGGCCGCCACCACGGCCCGCTTGCCCCCCCGCAGCCGGACGACATGCGGCTCGAGGACCATCGCCAGGTAGGTGAGCGCGCAGAAGCCGATGAAGACGCTGACCCGGTTGTAGCTGCGGATCTGGGGGAAGCCGATGAACGCGATCAGCGAGCTGAGCCCGCCGATCGTGCCGAGGACGAAGAGCGCCAGCACGAACAGCCGCAGCGTGGAGGCGCGGCGCCGCGTGACCGACTGCGGCGCGCCGCGCGGTCCGGCGCCGAGCTGCTGGACGAGCCCGACGGACATCAGGAGCAGCCCGGCCACCGCGAAGACGCCGACGTAGGCGACCACGTTCTCGTTCACCAGCGGAGCGAGCCGCCGGTAGCGCCGCGCGGCGATGTCGAGAAAGTCCCACCGGTGCCCGTAGGCGGGGAACACCAGCTCGATCAGCTTGAGACCGAACGTCTCCGAGTCGGAGGGGCCACGCTCGACGCCGACCGGATAGCCGTGGAGGTAGGCCGTGAGCGCCGCCGGCACCTGCGTCGCCGCCGCCCAGCCGAGCGCCGCGAGGACGAAGGCCCCGGGCACGAGCAGCCCGCGCCACGAGCCCACGCGGGTGGCCCGCACCGCGCCGGCGAGCGCGAAGAGGTAGGCGGCGAAGAGCCCGTAGTAGATGGTGCCCGTCGCCGCCACGAGCCCGACGATGAACAGGTTGCGCAGGACGAAGCCGGGTGACCAGACCGCGCCGAAGGACGGCTCGCACAGCTTGCACGCCAGCATGACCGCCAGCGGGATGGCGAACACCCCGATGCCCAGCGGGATGTGCCCGCCGAGCGCGCGTGACTGGTGGTAGTTGACGAAGGTGAAGAGCAGCGCTGCCGGGAGCGCGAGCTGGCGGACGCCGAGACTGCGCAACGCGAACAGCGACGCTACCGTCGTCAGCGGATAGCTCGCCAGCACGAGGGCGTTGCTCACCGCCATCGCGTCGGGATGGAAGGGCCGCAGCAGCGCCACGAACCCCACGATGGTCAGGTCGCCGACGGGGAACTGGTAGAGCGCGCCCGGCCCCGGGAGGCCGATGGCCGGGTCGAAGAGGTTCCAGCCGGACTCCAGCACCCCCTTGAAGAGCGTGGCGTGGAAGAAGACGCCATCGCCGCCCAGGAGATCGTCGAAGGGCTCGGCGAGCCGCGGGTGGAGGAGACGCAGGCCCAGGTGCAGCGCGATCAGGACGTACGAGAGCGCCGCGGCGCCGACGTACAGCGCGGCGATGCGCGGCGTCCGGAAACGGCGCCCGACAAGAAAAGAGCTCACCATGCGCGGAACCTGCTGCTCGCGGCTCAGTACGGAGCGCGGTGCAGGTACACCTGCTTGAGCACCGCCTCGGAGTGACCGCCGGGGAAGACGTGGGTGCCGAAGCAGACCCGGACCAGCTCTTCGCGGCGCAGGCCGTAGGTGTGGTCGAACACCTTCACCTCGTCGTTCGAGACCTTCAAGGTGCGCAGCCACGGGTCATAGGTCGCGTTGAGGTGCGCCTTGGTCGCCGGGAAGGCCGGGCCGTTGCTGACGTCGACGTCGCGCTTGCCGTCGAGCTGCCCCTTCACCTGCAGCGCGACGGTCCCCTTCCCGTCATCGTTGGCGAGATCCATCTCGATCGAGCGCGTCTTGATCTCGTTGCGGATCGAGACGTACACGGAGGCGAGGTCGAGCTGGTGGAGGTCCCACTCCGTCTCGAGCTTCAGCGGTGTGAGCGCGAACGGCATCGTGCAGATTTCGACCGGTGTGGTGATCTCCGGCGCCGACTCCGACGTGCTCCGTCCGACCATCAAGAGCCCGTCCCCGGTGGTGAGCGGCGGCAGCTGCCCGTCGACGCGCCACTCCTGCTGGAAGAAGACCTGCCAGCGGAGCGGGTTGACCTGACTTCCGAGGAACGTCTCGGTGAGGTCGGCGCCGTGGGCGAGGTCGCGCCCGTCACTGGGAACCCAGTCGACCTCCTCGAAGCTCGCGTCGATGGCCGCGTCCTGGCGATCACGTACCCCGAAGACGAGCCGGCCGCTGAACCCGCCGCTCCACCCGATGAGCCGCGACGCCACGGGGACGTCGTCGATCCGCACCTCGATCATCTGCGAGGTCGGCTCGAAGCGCAGGCCGAGCGTGTGCTCGGCGCCGTCGCCCCACGCGAGCTTGTCCGCCTCGACGTACTGGAGCAGCGCGTCCCCTTCCGGATCGGTGCCGCGCAGCGAGTCGATCCCCTCGAGGCGGAAGGTCGGCTTGGTCGGATCGTTGCGCAGGACCAGCCAGATGCGCTTGTCGGGGCGCTCCGCGGATTCCACCCCCATGAAGAGATCGTACGGCGCGAGCCCGCTCACCTTGAAGCGGACGCGCGCGGTGCCGCCGTCGAAGCGGAACGGGTGCGAGCGGAGCTCGACGTGCCCGCCCGCCGGAACCCCCGCGTTGGCCGCGCGATGGATGACCAGCGCGCCGACCTTGTCGTCGAGGGTGAAGCCGGGCCCTTGGTCCACGTCGAAGCGGCTCGCCAGTGCCTCGGGATCGCTGAAGCGGGTCGACCAGGGGATGGCGTTCGCCTTGACCACCGCCGCGTGCAGGGAGGCCACGTGCGCGTAGAGGATGTACAGCCCCACCAGGGCGCCGACGACGAACAGACCGGTGACGATATTCTTTTTCAAGACACTCTTGCCGCTCGCGCCGGCCGTAGCGACCGCGCAGCATCGAACGAGTAAGCCAGCGCCCACAAGGCCGCCAAGGGGAGCAACGACCAGAGGCCCTTGAGGCCAAAGAACATACCCATGTTGTACGAGGCGTCGAAGCGGGGGCCCAGGGTACGGATGTCCTGGGGATTGAGCGCCAGCTCGCCACGGAAGAAGCTGGCGAGGATCGTGTCGTACAGCGGCGACGAGCGCAGGACCTCGCCCTCGGGCTGGTGCACCAGCACCGCCGTGGAGACCAGCATGAAGAACACGCTGACCGCGGTGAACGCGAGGCCCACGTAGAAGCGGACGCGCGACTCGCGAATGAAGAAGAAGAACGGCAGCGACCAGAAGGCCAGCGCCGGCAGGTAGTGACGCGGCCCGGTGCTGCCGCCGCCATCCCACGCGTAGTAGGACGAGGCGAAGAAGAAGTAGGCGATCACCACCAGCGTGACGAGGCGCAGGTCACGCTGGTGCTGGCCGCTCCGCAGCCAGTAGCCGAATCCGAAGAAGACCAGCAGGAGGTGCGGACAGAAGAAGAAGAGCCCGCGGTAGCTGCTGAGCGTGACCCCGAAGGCGCCGCCGAGCGTGGGCGGGTTGACCCCGACGAGCCCCTCCTCGTGGTGCACGCGGAAGAACGGCTCGAACACGTGGTTGTAGGGGAGCGACAGCGGCGAGCCGAAGGCCTTCCACAGGTAGATCGAGTGCAGCAGCAGCAGCGGGGCCGCGCCGAGCGCGCCGCCGACGGCGATGGTGCGCCAGCCCCCGCGCTGCACGAGCAGCAAGCGACCCGCGCATAGCCCGACGATGATCCCGGTGGGATATTCGGTGGTGATCGACGCCGAGCCGACGAGGCCGAGCAGCACGGCGTTGCGCAGGAGGAGCGCGGGCGTCTCCTCGGCCTGCCGCACCAGCAGGAAGCAGGTGAGCACCATGAGCGCCGCCAGCTGGTGAGCGAAGAGCGCCGTGGAGAACGGGAAGACGATGGTGCCGAGGCCGTAGGCGACCATGCACAGCGCCTTCTCCCGCGCGCTGGCGCCGTAGCCCTCGACGATGCGCCCGACGCACAAGGTGGCCGCCACGCCGGCCAGGCCGCAGAGGACCATGGTGAGAAAGTGCAGCTGCGCTCGCTGCATGAAGACGCTGTTGTCGTCGTAGCCGAAGAGGCGGTCGACGGTGGTCATCATCCACTGGACGGGGACCGCCAGCACCGAGAGCCCGGGCGCCTTGTCCGAGTAGAACTGGTCGCCGAAGATGCTCTTGTCGATCGTGAAGGAGTGATCGGCGGTGATGTTGATGACGTGGCGGAAGAGGAGCGCGCGCGTGAGGAACAGCCGGCTGTGCTGGTTGGGGTCGGCCCCCTGGTAGAAATACGCGTACGTAGCAAACAACACGACCGCGAAACGGTGGCGCTTCCAGCCGGGTGCTGCTGCCATGAGCGGACCGCAACTAGCATCAGTCCGGGCCGAGGTCCAAGGCCAAGGTCCACGGAAACACGCGCTCCCAGCGCCCCCTTCAGCGCGTTTCGGCAGCCACCAGAGAGCGGAGCCGTTCGACGCTGGCGACGTCGGTCTCGTCGGTGGAATAGACGGCGACATCGGGGAACGCGCAGACGCGATTGCCGCGGATGGTCCACGTCGCCACCTTGGTCCACTCGTCGGGGATCGCGCCGACGAACCACTGGTCGTACACGATGGCGATCTTCGCCCCCGCCGACAGCGCGCGCACTTGCTCGCGGGTGAGCGGGTGATCGATGGCGAAGCCGCGCGCGCGGGCGACGTCGAGATCGGCCAGGCCGAGGAGATCGACCATCGGTCCGTCGTGGAGATAGCCGACCGCCCCGGCATCGTTCACCGCCACCTTCTCCCCGGCGAAGAAGCGCTGGAGGAAGCGCGCGGTGTGCAGCTGCTGATCGTGGATGTTCCCCGCGGCCGGCACAGTGGCGAGGTGCGCGGCGACGGCGCGCTCGAGCGGAAAGACGAGAAGCAGCGCGACAGCCAGCGCGACGGCCGCGCGCGACGCTCCCGGATGCAGCGACGCCACGTGCGGAGCCGCGCGTCCGACGGCGTAGGCGCCGGCGACCACGAGGTACATCTCGTAGCGGTAGAACCAGCCGACCCGCCCGAAGACGAGGTGCGCCGCGACGAGGGCCGCCACGGCGAGCGCCAGGATCCGCGCGTCGCGCTGCGCCTCGCTGCTCGCCGTCCGCAGCGCACCGGTGACGAGGAGCAGCGCGACCAGCCACGCGACGAGGTGCGGCGCCTCGTGAAGGTTCCCGACGAGCACGGCGAGCGCTCCGCCCGCGTGCGCCTTGAGGAGCACCGAGGTCGGCAGGAGCGGCGCGCCATGAGCATGCGCGAAGACGGCGAAGAGCGCGGGGGGCACGAGACCTGCGACACCGAGGACCAGCGCGGCGACGAGCTGCCGCCGCATCGACAGCACGAGGGCGAGTATCCCCACCAGCGCGAGCGACTCGTAGCGCAGCGACGTGGCCAGCGCCGCGAGCCCCGCCAGGACGAGGAGCCGCGCCGGCGTCTGCCCCCGCCGCGCCGCGATCCCCGCGCTCAGCAACAGCACGGTGATCCACGCGTGCGGCACGTGCTCCATCCCGAGCACGATCATCGGCGCCAGCGGCGCGGCGACGGCGATCACCGCGGTCGTCCACACCGACGTCCGCCTCCCCACGTGCACCAGCAGCGCGCCGGCCGCCACGAGGTTCAGCACGATGGGCGTGATCCGGTGGTCCCCCACGACCCGCTCGATCGCGGCCAGCACCCAGGGCCACACGATCGACGACGAGGCCGCGCTGAACGTGTCGCGCGTCACCCCGTAGACGCCGTCCTCGGCGAGGTGCTTGGCGATCGCCAGGTGCAGGAACGGGTCGTCGAGCGGAAAGACGATCTCCCCGTTGCGCGCCACGATGCACGCGAGCATCACCGCGACGATCGCGGCGACGGCGGCCCAGACGGCGAGCGCGCGCTTGATCATCGTGCGGGCGCTTGTAGTCCGCCGGTGCACGCAGGCGCGAGCGCAACCCGCCGCGGTTACCGTGAGAGCGGACGACATCGCGCGTGGATTGCCGTCACCGTGGATCGCGGCCCCACCCCCCCCCGATGCATGCTCAGGCCTGCCGCAATGCGTTGATGTAGGTATTATCCGGACACTTTCACACCTCGGCACCGCGCTGTCACCGGGCCCCGGTCTTGCTCAAGGCCAACCATGCTCGCCGGTCTGCGCCGTCACCTCTCCGTCACCACGGCCTCCGTCGGCCTCTTCGCCGCCGCCGGCGCCACCGCCGCGCTCACCGGTTGCTCCTCGGCCGACGCCGGCGAGACCGTCGCCTCGTCGACGTCCGGCGCGCTCATCGTCGTCGACCCGGCGCTGGCAGCCTCCGCCCAGGTTGCCGACGGTGCCGTTAGCTTTCCGCTCGCCACCGCCTCCGACCTCCAGGCGCACCAGCCGGGCGACCTGCTCGTCTCACCGCGCGTCGCCGGCTCGGCGGGCAACAGCACGGGCTTTCTCCGCAAGTTCGCCAGCTCGCAGGTGCAGGGCGACCGCCTGGTGGTCACCACCACGCCCGCGGCGCTCACCGACGTCGTCTCCGACGGCAGCGCGCAGCACACCTTCACGGTGCCGACGTCGGCAAGCTCGATCGACCTCGGCAGGACCACCCTCACCGACTTCTCCGTGGACCTGTCGACGGTCGATCCGGCGCTCGCCGGGAACACCTTCTCCCTGGATGTCACCCTCGACGAGGCACACCTCGACTTCCAGCCGGACCTCGATTTCAGCATGGCCTTCGCCGACGGCAAGCTCAGTGCCCTGCACATGGCAACGAGCGGCTCGCTCTCCGCCTCGATGGGCGTCGACGTCGACGCACGCGTCACCGGCACCTTGCTCGACGACGGCTTGGCCGCGCTCGGACACTACAATCCGTCGCTCAAGCAGCGCCTCTGGAGCTCGCCGGTGTGGAACCTGCCGACGCAGTGGATCGGCCTCGTGCCGGTGGAAGAATCTGTCCAGATGTACCTCACGGCCAAGTGCTCGGTCAGCTTCCAGGGGTTCACCGGCGGCGAGCTGCAAGCGCACGCCACGGCGAGCGGGACGGCCACGATCGACGGGGCCATCGACTACGACGGGAGCAACTGGACGACGACCGACGGCTCCGCCTTCGCCGGAAGCGGCTCGCTCACGGTGGCCAACGGCGCAACCGAGGCGCTCTTCTGTCAGATCGTCCCCTCGCTCGCGGTCCGCTTCTACGACGTCGTCGGCCCGGAGCTGGGAGTCGGCGCGGGGCTCGACTTCTCGGTCCAGCAGGCGGCCGCGAACCAGGGGAGCGCGGCGGGGTCCACCTGGACGGCGAGCCCGGAGCTGCGGGCCACCGTCCAGGGGGACGTGACGGTCCTCGGTTACAACGCCGCGCTCGGACCGTTCACCATCTACCAGGACATCGGGACGCCCTTCGCCTCGGGCTCGGTCGGCAACTGAGTCACTTGGCGAACGGATAGTCGGTGTAGCCCTCGGGCCCCTGCGAGTACCAGGTCTTCATGTTCCACTCGTTGAGCGGGATCCCCTCGAGCAGCCGGCGCGGGAGATCCGGGTTGGCGAGGAACGGGCGGCCGAAGGAGATGGCGTCGGCCACACCGCTGGAGAGCGCCTCCTGCGCGCGCGGGGCGTCGTACTCCGAGTTGAGCACCAGCGGCCCCTTGAACACCTTGCGGATCAGCGGGGAGACCTTGGGCACGGTGGTGCTGCCGAAGGTACCGTCGGCGTTCTGCTCGCGCAGCTCGAGGAAGGCGATGCCGATGGCGTCGAGACGGGCGGCCGCGGCGGTGAAGAGCTCGTTCGGTTGGCTGTCGTCGGCCCCCTGCGTCGCGCCGTTGGGCGAGAGGCGCACGCTGGTGCGATCGGCTCCGGCGACCTCGGCGATGGCGCGCGTGACCTGATCGAGCAGCCGCACGCGGTTCTCGATCGAGCCGCCGTACTCGTCGGTGCGCAGGTTCGACGTCTCGCGGAGGAACTGGTCGATGAGGTAGCCGTTGGCCGCGTGCAGCTGCACGCCGTCGAAGCCGGCCCGGAGCGCTTGCTTCGTCGCCGCGCGGTAGTCCTCGAGCAGGCGCGGGATCTCCTCGAGAGCGAGCGGGCGCGCCTCGGCGAAGGGCTGCTTCCCCTCGTAGGTGTGCGCCGAGCCGGGCGCCTTCGTCGCCGAGGCGGAGACCGGCGACTGCCCGCCGAGGTAGCTGGGATGGACGATCCGCCCCATGTGCCAGAGCTGGCAGACGATGCGCCCGCCCGCCTGGTGGACCGCGTCGGTGACCTTCTTCCAGCCGTCCCCTTGCTCGTCGGTCCACACGCCCGGCGCGTACGGCCAGCCGAGCCCCTCGCGGCTGATGCCGGTGGCCTCGGTGAGGATCAAGCCGGCCGAGGCCCGCTGCCGGTAGTACTCGACCATCAGCGCGGTCGGGACGTGCTCCCGCGTGCCGCGGCCGCGGGTGAGCGGCGCCATGACGAAGCGGTTGGGGGCGGAGATCGCGCCGTAGCGGATGGGATCGGAGAGCGTGGTCATAGGACGGCCATCATCCACCATGCGAGAACGTTGTCCAGCATGCCGGACTCGCGAGCTCGTCCCGCAGGCCGTAGCTCAGCCCAGCTCGGCGAGCACCGCGGTCGACGTCATCGGCTTGGAGAACATGGGGAAGTCGAACTTGAGCGCGTTGTCCTGCGCCTCCTTCGACGTGGTCGCGCAGCAGTCGCTCAGGGTGACGACCTCGAAGCCGTGCTCGTACGCGGTGCGCATCGTCGACTCGACGCAGCAGTTGGTGAGGAAGCCGCCGATGATCACCGTCTTGATCCCCTTGCTGCGGAGGATGAAGTCGAGGTTGGTGCTGGCGAAGGCGTCGAGCCCGCGCTTCCCCTCGATGACGATGTCCCCCTTCTGCGGGGCGAGCGCGTCGATGATCTTCGCGCCCCACGAGCCCTGCACGAACGCCTTGCCGTCGACCACGCCCTGGAGGATGCCGTAGGGGTGGCGGGTGATCTCGCCGTAGCCCTCGGCGAAGGCGATGGGAACGTGGAGGATGGCGACGCCCTTCTTGCGCGCGGCGTCCACCAGCTTGGTGGTGTTCGCGAGCATCTGCGTCTCCTTCATGACGTCGGCGACGGCGCCGTGGAGCACGCCTCCGTCGGACACGAACTCGTTCTGGTACTCGATGAGGACGAGGGCGGCGGTCTGGGGGTCGAAGCTCATGGCCGCAGTCTATACCCGCGGCGCGGCCCTGGGGCGTCAGGGGCACATGCGGACGAGCGGCTCGAGCTGCGCACGCGCTGCGTCATCCATGTGCGTGAAGAGGTAGCGACGCGCGTTGCAAGTGCGTGCGGCGTACTCGTCGCGCGCCTTCATCGCCGCAACGAGATCGCGCTCGCCGACCGGCATCCCGTCCGCGCAGGTGAGCCAGTGGTAGCCGGGGCCACCGTGCAGGCGCGCGTTCCCCCTGGCGCAGTGGACGTTGACGAAGGGATCGTCGACGTTGGGATCGTCGAAGGAGGACGAGGTCGAGAGGAGCGCGCGAGGCGTGAAGACCGCCAGCGGGACGTACAGACCGCGCGCGTCGGTCGGCCAGGGGGGCATCGGGTCGTCGTCGCTCGTCGCCTCGGGCTTGTCGGCGACGTGGCACGACTGGCAATGGTTCAGCGACCGGAAGCGGTCTGCCTGGTCCTCGTCCATCGTCCTTCCGTCGTCCGGTGAGCGGTGCGTGCGCCCCCAGGCGACCAGCCAGTCGGTGGCCGCTCGCTCCTGCGCGGCGTCATCGCGCCGCCACTCGACCCCGACGAGCTCGGAGCCCTCGCGCGCGTCGCTGGGCAGGTACACGTGGAAGTACTCGGTCCCGTGCTCGTCCCACCGCGTGCCGCGGACGTCGTCGATGAAGCGCTTGGTGCCGCTCGTGTCGCGGACGTAGGACACGCGGTCGCTCTCCGTGCCAGGAGGGAACATCAGGCTGCGCGGCGCGTGGCCCACCGCCGTGCGCAGCGTGATCTTCGCTCCGTCGGGCAGGCGAAGATAGACGCGGGTGACCGCCTCGCCTCCCGCCGCCACCGACACGCGCACCGTCGGCGCCATCTCGACGAAGTGCTCCTTCGACCAGTGCTCGAGCGGGTGCGTGACGACGATCGATCGCAACGGCGGCCCGAGCCGCGCCCCCTCGTGCGGCGCCTGACGGGAGGCGCAGCCGGCAAGCAGTAGCGAGAGCACCGACCAGCCGGCGATCGCCCCTCGCGCGCCCATCACGCACCGAGCGCGTTGATGTCGGCGCTCTCGAGCACCTTCTTCGGCGCGCCGTCGCGGGCGGCGCGGAGCATCGCGCGGCCGAGCTTGTCGGTGCTGGTGAAGTACTTCGGCGAGATCTTGTCGCCGAGGATCCACAGCGGCGCGAGGACCGCATAGAGGATGCGGTAGCTGCCCGTGCGCGAGATCTCCCCGTTGCGCGCGCGGATGGCGCCCGGGCGAAACGCGTAGACCGCCTTGAACGGCAGGCGCATGAGCGCGTTCTCCGTCTTGCCCTTCACCCGCGCCCACATCGACTTGCCGCTCTCCGTACCGTCGGTGCCCGCGCCGGAGACGAACACGAAGGTCATCTGCGGATTGAGCCGCGCCAGCGTCTCCGCCGCCGCCATCGTGATGTCGTAGGTGATGCGCGTGTACGCCGCCTCGTCGAGACCGGCGGAGGTCACGCCGAGGCAGAAGAGGCAGGCGTCGAGATCGGTGAGCTCGCTCTCGATGGCGGCGAAGCTCGTCATGTCCGGATGGACAATCTCGTGCACCTTGGAGCGATCGAGCCCCCCCGCCGACGCGGCCACGGGAGGAGTCGCACGGCGAACGATGCTGACGATGCGGGTGACCTGCGGATCGAGGATCGCCTCGCGCAGAGCGCCCTGCCCGACCATGCCGGTGGCGCCGAAGAGGATGACGTTCATGACATCCCGGATCTGTAGGCCACTTTCGCTGCTCGTGAGCTGCCGATCTCGGCGTGCACGCGGTCGCAGGTGTCGCAGGCGCGGACGGGTGCATTCCCAAATCGCTCACGGCGACCAACCTCCGCTACCACCGCGCGCGCCTGCCGCTGCTGAATTTGAACGCGATCGCCTGATGAACGCGCGGCCCGCCTCTTGCTCTACGTAGTCGACGGAGTAACCCCAGTGACCCCCTTCCAGAACATCCTCGTCCCCACCGATTTCGAGCAGACCGCGGACAGCGCCGTCAAGCTGGCTATCGTCTTCGCTCTCACCGCCGGCGCGCGTATCACCTTCGCGCACGTGCTGACCGGCGGCAGCCCGGCGCCCGTCCAGTCCCGCCTCGCCGAGGCCGACGCGCTCCTGCGCGCCCAGGTCGCTGCGGCGGCCGAGCACGGGATCAAGGCCGAGGGGCTGCTGCTCTTCGGCGACGCCATCCGCGCCATCCTCTCGACCATCGAGGCGCGCGAGATCGACCTGGTGGTGATGGGAACGCACGGTGGCGACGCGCACGCCGGGATGGTGCTCGGCAGCGTCGTCGAGGAGGTGGTGCGCCGCGCGAAGGTGCCGGTGCTCACCGCGTCCAGCCACGTGCGTCCGGGGCGCTGGCTCGGTCGCAGCGCGCGCCCGCTCGGCGTCCACACGCGACGCGCCAGCGAGCTGCCGCCCGGCGACCTCGCCGCCGTCAGCTTCCCCCCCGCCAACGACTGATTTCCTCGCGCACTGACGGAGAATGCCCGTGTCCCGCTTCCAGAACATCCTCGTCCCCACCGACTTCGAAGCCTCGGCTGACCGCGCCGTGCAGGTGGCCATCGCCCTCGCCGTGTCGGTCGGCGCCCGTCTGACCTTCGTTCACGTGGTGGCGCGAGACGTCCTCGGCTGCAGCCCCGCCGAGGCCGAGGCGCTGCTGCGCGACGACGTGTCCGAAGCAGAGGAGCACGGGGTCGAAGCGCGGTCGCTGATCCTCTTCGGCGATCCCATCCCCTCCATCCTCGCGACCCTCGCCGCCGGCGAGACCGATCTGGTGGTGATGGGCACACACGGTCGCGGAGCCGGCTCGCGCGAGCTGCTCGGCTGTGTCGCGCAGGAGGTGGTCCGGCGCTCGAAGATCCCCGCGCTCACCGTCTCCAACCAGGTCCGCTGGGACGACTGGCTCGACGAGCCCGAGGTGAAGCACCCGACCCCGATCCCGGCCAACGACTGACCGAAGATCAGCTCGACGCGTCGCTACCGGTCGCCTCGTCGAAGGCAGCGAGCGCTTGCCCGAACGCCTGCTGGACGGCGCTGGTGCTCCAGGCGGAGGCGTCTCGCGCGGCCTGTTGACCGTGTCCGTGGCGATTCCCGCTGGCGGCGGAGAAGGCGTCACTGCTGGAGACGGCGCTCGTCCCTTCCACCGCGCGGGTCGAGGCGGTCGTCGCGCTCGCGTCGGTCGCCGTGAGGCTTCCGCTGCTCGCCGCCTGCGTGAACTGGCTGGCGACCCTGGCGAGCAGCTGCGCGTCCGTACCGCTGGCCGCCCCGGCGGCGCGAGCGAAGCTACCTCCCATCTCCGCGGCGAGGAGCTTGAACTCCTCCGGGTTGGTGAGCGCCAGCTGCCGCATCTTGGCCATCAGCTGCGCTGGCGTCGACACCGACAGGATGGTCGCGCCGCCGAAGGACGGCGGCGCGATACTGTTCATCGTGCCCACGCTGGTGGAGCTGGAGGGAGGCAAGGTGACGGCTCGTGCCGGCGGCATGCTGCCGACGGCGGGCGAGATCGTGGGATGAGACATGGTGAGCTCCGGATCGAAAGACGCAGCTCGCGCCTCTCGCCTCCGTTGAACGGAGCGCACGCGCGGAGCATGAGCGGTTCGTGCTCGTTCTCACGAGTCCATGGTTGCGACGCGCGCGTCGCGCGCTGCGAAGTCTACAGCTCCGGATCGTACCCCTCGGGCACGGTGACGAGCGCCTCGGTGGTCGCCGCATCCCCGGAGATCACGTACACGGGGTACTCGCCGAGCGTGAGCGTCACCTTGCCGTCGACCACGGCGAGCGCCGACGGATTGCCCATCGCGTCGACGGTCGCGATCTGTGCGCTCGTGCCGGGAGCAGCGACCGGCAGCGCGTAGGTCGCCGTCGCCGTCCACGACGGATCGTGCGTCCACATGGCGGTCACCACCGGACCATTGCCGAGCCGCTGGAAGGCGTAGCCGTAGACACCGTCGGGGAGCCCGTTCAGGTAGCCGAGCGTGGTGGTCCCGTCGACGAGGCGGGTCAGCGTGGCGCCCATCATGAAGCCGGGCTTCGGGCTGATCTGCCCGGTGCCCCAGAGCGTCGAGGCGTCGTTCGGATCGTAGACCAGGTCGAAGTTCAGCCCCGAGCCGACGTCGCCGGGGAAGTCGGCCGAGTAGAAGAAGAACACGGTGTCGGCCCCCTCCCCCAGCTCGATGAGGTGCGCGCGCGCGACGACCGCACCTTGCTCGGCGAGCTGCGGGAGCGACGGATAGTCGGCGCCGTATTCACCGTCGATGGCATAGCGAATCCCCATCTCCGACTGCACCAGCTTCGCGTGCGGCTTCAGATTCGTGGCCAGCAGGTGACGCAGCGTGCGCATCTGCGCCGGTAGCTCGGTGCCCCACGAGGTGTCCTCCGGCGGGTGGTCCCAGTAGCAACCGGCGTCGTAGTAGCCGTGGTAGCTGAGCCCATCGAGGTAGGCGCCGATCCCCTCGCCGAGGAGCCGCGCCATCATCTGATCGTCCGCCGAGACGCTCGACGCGGTGACGCCGAGGACCACCGCGCTGCTGTCGCTCGCGTGGAGGCCGGCGTAGGCCGCCTGGTACAGGCTCACCATGTCGGCGTCGGTGCCTTCCCACGCGTTGCCCGTGCCCGGATCCGGCTCCCAGGTCACCTGGTAATAGTCGTGCGCGAGATCCGGATACGTCGCCCGCGCCGCGCTCCGCTCCTGCCCCACGCGGGTCATGTACTTCTGGTAATCGGAGAAGGACTTCGGCGGATAATTGGCATTCGCCTGCCCCGAAGGATT
>JAMFST010001300.1 GCA_026225435.1 Labilithrix luteola | reverse complement strand
GACGAAGAGGCCGTTCGTCCGGGCGAAGAGGATCGGGCTCTGGAGGTAGGTGAGAGCGTTCGGCAGATCGCGCGGGTCGACCCCCACCGTCTCCAGCGCCGTCGTCACCGCGGGCTCGGCGAGAGCGAGGACGCGTACCCGGGTCTCCGAGGCGTGCCGGGTGACGAGCTGGCCGCTCTCGAAGGGGGTACGAATGCCGGTGAGCCCGGTGTGAAGCCGCTGCCGCACGCCGCGGTGGGTGATCGTCTTGTCGGCGAAATCCACCAGGGTGATCTCGAGCTGCGGCCGGATGTCCGGGGGCGCCGCTCCGCTCCATGACTGGACGTACGTGAGCTCACTGCCTTCGAGCTCCGGCGAGCGGACGTGCCGCAGCTGACGCGCCGAATCGGCGGGGGACCTGGACCCGGACTGGGGCATGACCTTCTCCTCGTGCGGCGAGGCGTGCTCGGTGTCCCGGCGCCTCTCGCTGACCGGAAGCTAGACGCCGTCGCGACGACCGATAAGGCGTGGGCAGCCGATGTTCACCATCGGCGCTTCCGATGGAGCGGGTCCGCGGCGCTCAGCGCGCGCTCGCGGCGTGCCCGGCCGCGACGCCACGCGCGACCGCCTTGCCGACCGCCTCCACGAACTGCGGACCGGCCTCGTAGGTCACGCGCCGGAGAGCCTGCCCCGCGCGCGGATCGGCCTTCTCCTCGGTCAACAGCTCGGTCACCGCACCCTCGACGAAGGCCGCGGCGACCACGTCGGCGTCGAGCGTCGTCACCCCCTGATCGCGCGCGATCGGGGCGTAGGCCATCTCCGGGACGGCTCGCTCGATGGCCACCCGCATCGCCGCGTGCCCCATCTCCTTGGCGCGCTCGACGGAGAAGTCACCGCGCGGTCCCCAGGCGAGCACGACGAGCTGGCTCGCCTTGATGGTGCTCGGCGTCGGCGTCACCACCAGCGGACGCAGGGCCTCCTTGCCGAACCCCTGATGCGTGCGCGCGTCCGCCACGAACGCGCCGACCTCGGTCGCGGGCGAGACCAGCGTCTCCCCCGGCTCGTAGGAGAACATCGAGACGATCTGCAGCGGAGCGGCGTACGTCAGCGGGCCGACCGCGCGCGCCTCGAAGACCGGCTCCGACGAAGCGGCGGTCGTCGTCCCCGGCGCGCTGGCCGCGGGCGGCGTGGCGCTGCAAGCGACGGCGAGCGAGGCGGTGAAGACGGCGAAGAACGCGTAGGAGAGCGACCGGTGCATGGCGCGACGCTACCCCACCGCGGGGTGCAAAACTTGGACGAGAGTGCCCTCGGGAGCCGGGTAGACCGGCCGCGGGAGAGCGGTCTAGCGTCCGGCCGCTTGAAGCATTGGACCCACCTCCTCGGAGCTCTCGTCGCGCTCTTGCCGCTCACCGCTTGCCAGGAAAAAGCCATGTCATCCAGGGTCATCAGCGCCAGCGAATTTCGTCTCACCGACGGGGACCGCACCCGTGCCTCGCTCGCCCTCGAGAAGGGAGCGCCGGTCCTGGCGCTCCTCGACGAGGCGGGCCACCCGAGGCTGCGCGCCGCGCTCGACGCCGCCGGTCTGCCGAGCGTGTCGCTCTTCGCCGGCGGCGAGGCGCGGCAGCCGGCCGCGGTCCTCGAGGTCGACGACAAGGGAGCGCACGTCCTCTTGCGCGGCGCGGGGAAGCAGGAGACTTACGTGTTCCAGAAGGCGGATGGCGTCGCCGGGCTCGTGCTGACCGGCGCGGACGGCGCGCGGCGCGGCGAGATCAAGCTCGGACCGAAGGGCGATATCGACGTCTCCCTGTGCGACGCCGCGGGCAAGCCGTCCTTCGCGGTCACCGTCTCGAGCGACGGCGTGGTGCAGAGGAGCGACGCGCCGACGCGTTGACCGCGGCCGGCATAGCCCGTGGGCTTATTCGCGTTCGTCATGATTGGCACTCCTGAATATGGAATTGTGAGAGACCCCGCCACTCTCAGAAGGGGGCAGTTCGCTCCGACGCCATGGCGGCCATCTGCTGCACCCAGCGCCACCCGCCGGTGGGCGCCTGCGTCACGCGCTCGGTCACCCGCGGGCGACCCTCAGCTCCACTACGGTCCGCCAGCGCGACCGGCTCAGACGCGCTACGATGCGTGGGGCAAGGCGGAGCTGGCTCTTTGGCTCGCCGCCCGGGGGGGTGCGCACGATGCCTGCAGTTCTCGAATGGATCTTCAGCTCGCCGGGCTTCATGCCCCATGGGCACTGCTATCTCTGGCAGAGCGACCTCATCGCACTTCACGTGTTGTCGGACGGGGCCATCGCCGCCTCGTACACGACGATCGCCCTCACGCTGGCGGTCCTGGTGCGGCGTCGCCGCGACCTCCCGTTCACGATGGTGTTCTGGGCCTTTGCGATATTCATCGTGAGCTGCGGGATGACCCACCTTCTCGAGATCTGGACCCTGTGGACTCCGCTGTACTGGCTGTCCGGATGGGTGAAGGCCGTGACCGCCACCGCCTCCCTCGCGACCGCCGCCATGCTGATCGCCTTCGTGCCGCAGGCGCTCGCGCTGCCGAGCCCCGCTCGACTCCGCAGTGCGCTCGAGGATCTGCGGAAGGTCGAGGACCGACTGCGCGCCGCGGCCGACGGGATGATGGAGGGATTCGTCATTCTCACGTGCGTGCGGGGGACCAGCGGCGCCATCGTCGACTTCCGCATCGCCGAGGCCAACCCCGCCATGTTGACGCGCCTGCGGATGACCCGCGCCGAGGCCATCGGGAAGCGACTACTCGATCTCCCCTATCCCGCAGAGAGCGGCTTCGCCCGCTACGCGCAGGTCGCCGAGAGCCGCGAGCGGGTCGACGAGGAGATCTCGATCCAGCTCCCCTCGGAGCCCGCCATGTGGCTTCACCGTCAGGTGGTGCCCCTCGAGGACGGCGTCGCGGTCACCTCGCGCGACATCACCGAGCGGAGGCGCGCCGAGGACAACCAGGCTCGCCTCGCGTCCATCGTGGAGTCCACGCACGACGCCATCATCGGCAAGAGCGCCGCTGGCATCATCGAGACCTGGAACGTCGGCGCGGAACGCCTCTACGGTTACGCGGCCGACGAGGTCGTCGGGAAATCGATCAGCATCGTCGTGCCGGCGGATCGTGCAGACGAGGACCGGGAGCTTCTCGACGCAGTCCGGGAGGGAAATCGACTGGACGTCCTGGACACGATCCGAGTGGGAAAAGATGGAGTGCGGCGAGAGGTATCCCTGACGACGTCTCCCATCCGCAACCCCCTGGGCGAGCTGGTCGGCATCTCCACGATCACCCGCGATATCTCCCAGCAGAAGAGGGCCGCGCGCCTCGCCCACGCAGATCTCCTGCTGAAGGAGGTCCATCACCGGGTGAAGAACAACCTCCAGGTCATCTCGAGCCTTCTCAAGCTGCACGCCGAGCAGATGGTCGACCCCGCAGCGCAGGTTGCCTTCCGCGACGGCCAGGAGCGCGTCCGCGCCATCGCGCTCCTGCACGAGCACCTCCATCAGTCCAAGAGCCCCGGTGACGTCGACATCGGGGACTATACCCGGTCTCTCATCCCCCAGGTGCTGCGGGCCAACGGGAGGCCGGCGGTGAACGTCGAGGTCGAGGCGAACGGCATCGCCCTCCCCGCCGACACCGCGGTCCCCCTGGGACTGATCTTGAACGAGCTCGTGTCCAATGCCATCAAGCACGCCTTCTCCGACGGGCCGGGGCCGGCTCCGCAGATTCGCGTCATCCTGCGGGCGGTCGAGTCGGACTACCTGCTCATCGTCCGCGACAACGGGCGCGGCTTCCCCGCCGGGTTCGATCTCGCCAGCTCCAACCGGCTCGGGATGCACATCGTGAAGATGCTCACCCGGCAACTGGGCGGCACCTGCAACCTCGCGTCCACCGGCAGCGCCGAGGTCGTCCTTCGCTTTCCCCAGGACGCGGAAGGAGAGCCCTCATGACGACTATCCTGGTGGTAGAGGACGAAGCGCTCATCGCCGACGACATCCAGAGGACGCTGACGCGGCTCGGATACGAGGTGCCGACGCCGGCGGCGACCGCGGCGGAGGCACTGGCAGGGATCGCTAGCTCGAAGCCAGACCTCGTCCTCATCGACATCAAGCTGCGGGGAACGCGCGACGGTATCGAGGCAGGCGGAGAGATCCGCTCGCGGTTCGGGCTCCCGATCATCTACCTCACCTCCCAGTCCGACGACGCCACGATCGCGCGGGCGAAGGAGACGACACCGCACGGCTACGTGCTCAAGCCCTTCGACGAGCGCGAGCTACGCATCGGGATCGAGGTCGCGCTGCACAAGCACAAGATCGAGTCACGCTTGGCGGTGCGCGAGCGCTGGTTCTCGACGACCCTGCGCAGCGTCGGGGACGCCGTGATCGCGACCGACCAGAGCGACATCATCACCTTCATGAACGCGGTCGCGGAGAGGTTGACGGGATGGGGCACAGAGGCAACGGGCCGGCCCCTCGTGGACGTATTCGTTGTTCTCGACGAGGCGGGCGAGCCCCTCGAGCGACCACGCCTCGCGAAGATGACGCCGTCGTTCACCGTGGAGGCCACCGGGCCTCGCCGGCTCCTCATCCGCACCGGCGATCACATCCCCATCGACGAGAGCGTCGCGCCCATCATCGACGACGACGGCACGTTGCTCGGTGGCGTCATCGTGTTCCGTGACATCACCGAGCGGCGCAAGCTCGAGCAACGCGCGGCGCAGAGCGAGCGGCTGGCAGCGATCGGAACGATGGCGCTCAGCATGGCGCACGAGATCAACAACCCGCTCGCGTACGTCACGGCGAACCTGACGTTCTCGCTGGAGAGCCTCGTCGGGTCAGCCGCCGACGCAGATGTCGTCGAAGCGCTGCGCGAAGCGGCGGAGGGCGCGGAGCGAATGAGGCGCATCGTCCTGAATTTTCGCCGGCTCGGACGGGCGGACGATTCGTCGCCCACGGTCCTCGACCTGCCCGACGTCCTCGACATCAGCCTCAAGATGACCGCGCACGCGACGCGCCATCACGCACGCACGCGCAAGGTGCTCGGGCTCACGCCGTACGTGCTCGCGGACGAGACGGAGCTGGGACAGGTGTTCTCGAACCTCCTCCTCAACGCGGCCCAGGCCATCGACGATGGGCACGCCGACACCAACGAGATCGTCATCACCACGTTCACGGACGGGGCGGGACGCGCGATCGTACAGATCAGCGACAGCGGGCCAGGGATTCCGCTCGAGGTGCTCCCACGCATCTTCGATCCGTTCTTCACCACCAAGCCAGCGGGGGCTGGCATGGGGATCGGCCTCGCCATCTGCCAGCGCATCGTGACCGCGCTCGGCGGAGAAATTACCGCGTCCAACGCCCTCGGCGGAGGCGCCGTCTTCACCGTGGCCATTCCCTCCGCTCCGCAACCCGAGCCCAGAGCGGAGGTTCATGCGAAACCCGCACCACCCGGAGCACGCGGACGTGTTCTCATCATCGACGACGAGCTGGCGGTGGCCACGGCGCTTTCGAGGAGCTTGCGCGGGCACCACGACGTGCAGATCCTCACCAGCGGGAGAGAGGCGGTCGCGCTCATCGAAACAGGTGAGCGCTTCGACGTGATCTTCTGCGACCTGATGATGCCGAGCTTCTCGGGAATGGACGTCCACGAGACGCTCAGCGCTTCTTGTCCGGAGCAGGCGCGGCGCGTGGTCTTCATGACCGGAGGCGCGTTCACCGAACGAGCGTCACGCTTTCTCGCGAGCGTCACCAATCCGCGCCACGCGAAACCCTTCACCGTGGAAGGCGTGCGGGCGACCGTGCGTGAAGCCTTGAAGAGCTGAGGCACGGTCGTCACCCGGCGTCGTGCGGTGTCTGCTCGCCGGCGTATCCTTGGATGCGGCTCAGACCGCCCGCGCCATCTTCGGTGGGACCGCGATCACCTCGATGCCGGTCCCGTACGCCGTCTCGACGCTGATCACCTCGGCGCCGCTCTCACGCGCGACCTCGAACGCGTGCTCGAGCGCACGCTCCTTGGTGCAGAGCCAGTCGATCCGTGGCCGGACGAGTCCGTCGTTGGCAACCTCCCAGCGCAGCTGGCGATGAATCACGCGGACGTGATGATGCGTCGTCATGAACAACCTCCGCCGGTGAAGGTGACGCCTCTCCACGAAAAATTCGCGAAAAAGAGCCCAGTGACGGATTCAGTCCTCCGCAATTTAGCGTTAATTTAGGGGGCATT
>JAMFST010001299.1 GCA_026225435.1 Labilithrix luteola | reverse complement strand
GCCTGGGGACGCCGGAAGCGCGCGACCTCGTCGAGCGGGTGAGCGCCGAGGCGCAGGCCGTCCTCGCCGCCGCGGGGATCGCCTACGCCAGCAAGTCCGAGGAGAAGATCGTGCGCAGCGACCGCGTGGAGATCTCCGACGTCGAAGGCGAGCCGCGCGCCGGCGGCTCCACCTGGCAGAGCCTCGCGCGCGGGGCGAGCCAGCTCGAGACCGATTTTCTCAACGGCGAGATCACCTTGCTCGGCCGGCAGCATGGCATCCCCACGCCGCTCAACGCCGGTCTGCAGCGCCTCGCCGCGCAGGCCGTGCGCGAACGCTGGACCCCCGGCGGCACGAGCGCCGACGAGCTGCTCCGTCGTCTACGCTAGAGCGATGTCGTCAGCGGCGACGGCGCGCGCCGCTTCGGTAGCGTCCCGTGGGCGAACGGGCCGAGCACCTTGGCGATGTTCTCCGCGGTGTTCTCGTCCCACTCGTCGGCGCTGATGGCGTCGGTCGGCCGCATGTTCGAGTCGAGCCGGTAGAACCACGGCACCGTGTCCTGCCACATGCCCGATGCGCGCAGCTCCTCCTCGAAGGTCTCCACGTCGACCCGCACCAGCGTCGCCCCGGCCAGCGCCCGCTGCAGCGGATCCTGGTGCAGCGCCGCGTTGATCTCGTCGCAGCTGCGGCAGAACGAGGCGGTCGTCTCCACGAGGACCGGGTGCCCGGCGTCGTGCGCGGTCTTCAGCTCCGCCTTCAGGCGATCGCGGAAGGGGAGCGCGTCGTCCTCGGCCAGGTCGACCACGCGGATCGCGCCGAAGGAGGTGCGCTCGTGCTCGGCCGCGTGCGGACTGCTCGATGTGGCCGGCGTGTGCAGCGCGTACGCCGGGTGCGCTTGGCGGAGCTGGCGCTGGGCAAACCAGTAGCCGCCCGTCCCGGCGATCAGCGCCACGCCGAGCAAGGTGCCGACCGCGCCGCAGAGCATCCCGGCCAGCGCCACCCCGGCCACCCGCCGCGGCACGTGCGGATAGAGCAGCCGGATGCGCTCCTCGTCACGCCGCGCCTGGCTGCCGAGGATGAACGCCGGGACACCGGCGAAGGCGCCCGTCAGCAGGCTGATGATGCCGAGGATCAGCGCGGCGGTCGCCCGCGGATCGAAGCCGCTCGCCAGCTCCACCAGCTTGTACGGCTGCTGCGGCGGTGCCGGTGGCGCCATCCGCGGCGGGACGAACGACGCGTGCGCGAACGGCGGCGGCGGATAGCCGAAGGCGTACGGCGATGCCTGCGGAACCGACGGCGGCGGGACGGACGGTCGGTTCATGCAGCGCCTCCGGCCTTGAGAGTAGCGCCGAATTCTCCGGCGTCACCCGCCCGTCGTCGCTCCCACCTTCGGCACGCGCGAGACGTGTCGTACATCGACGCCTGACTTCTGGATGAAGTCGCGCGCCACGTCGCTGTCACCGTTCACGAGCTCGTCCGGACGTCCGCGGGCCACGATCTGCCCCTTGATGAGCAAGATCGCCTGGTGCGCGATGCGAAAGCAGCTGGCGATGTCGTGCGAGATGACCACGCTCGTCACCTGGAAGCGCTCGCGCGTCTCCTCGATGAGGTCATCCACCATGCGGCTGGTGAGCGGGTCGAGACCGCTGGTCGGTTCGTCGTAGACCAGGATGGGCGGCTCGAGCATGAGCGCGCGGGCGATGCCGACGCGCTTCTTCATGCCGCCCGAAAGCTCGCTGGGGAACTTGGTGAGCACGCTCTCGTCGAGCCCGAGCACCTTGAGCTTGTCGACGACCTTGTCGCGCATCTCCTTCTTCGACAGCTTGGTGTGCTCGACCAGCGGGAAGGCCACGTTGTCGAGCACGTTCTGCGAGTCGAGGAGCGCGGCGTACTGGTAGATCATGCCGACCTTCTGGCGTACGCGATTGAGCTCGCGGTCCTTCAGGCCGACGATGTTCTCCCCCTCCAGGAAGACCTGGCCGGAGGTGGGTTGCTCCAGCGCGACGATGTGCCGCAGCAGCGTGGTCTTGCCGGCGCCCGACCCGCCGATGATCACCGTGGTCTCCGCGTGCTTGGCGACCAGGTTGATCCCCTTGAGGATCTCGGTGTCCCCGTAGGACTTGCGCACGTCGCGCAGCACCACGACCTCGTCGCGGGGGACGGACGGATCGCGCCGGGCCTCGTCCTCGGCAGTGGAACGCAGCTGGCTGTCGCGCGCGGTCATGGGGTGAGAACTGTGATAGCTACCCTTCGCATGACTGGCGAGCACCTCGACGCGATTCTCAAGGCGATCCAGGCCAAGAGTGGCAAGGACGGCTACGTGGCCATGCCGGAAGGCACGACCATGACCCTGTATCTGGCGCACGACGGGGCGAGCCTCAGCGTCCCCAAGGTCGAGGCGCTCAAGACCGACGGCGAGCTGGTCTTCGCCCGCACCACCAAGCGCGAGACGTTCGTCATCGCCCGCGCCGACGTGTTCGCGGTGGCGACCGACGGCGCGACGACCGCGGGTGAAAGCCCGCGTCGTGCCGGTTTCGGGTGAGGAGAGGCCGACGATAAAGTGCCGGCCTCTTGGTGGGGGCAGTTTGTGAACGTCGCTGATTTCCTCGGGCTC
>JAMFST010001298.1 GCA_026225435.1 Labilithrix luteola | reverse complement strand
CCCGCTCATCACCCACACCTTGCCGCTCGAGCGCATCAACGAGGCGTTCGACCTGATGCACGAGGGCAAGTCGATCCGCACCGTCATCGCCTACTGAGGTCGGTTCAGGTGAGCGCGCGCCAGCCGTTCAGCAAGCGCTTACCGAAGCCGATGGTGGCGCGGAGCTGGCGCGCCACCGCCTCCGCCTCGATCTGCATCCTCGCCGCCGCTCCGCTCTCGATGACGAAGCCGTAGCGCGTCGTCGTGTAGATCGCGGCGGCGCGGTCGAGCGGCCCCTCCGGCGATGCGGCCGTCGGGTGGCTCTCGCGGATGCGCGCCACCAGCTCCTCGACCGAGTCGGCGGGCAAGGTGACGACGCCGGCGTCCTCGGCGGCGATGCGCACGTACTCCCAGAGGTTCTCGATCCGCTCGCTCGGCGGCGTGGGGACGAATGGCTTGCGCAGGTGGCGCAGCAGCAACACCCGCTTCAGCGGCCGGTAGAAGACGAACAGCAGCAGGAGCGGCCAGAGGTGCTTGAGCGCCGCCAGCGACGCCTGCGCCATCTGCTGGAGGGTCCGCGCCAGCGCGTCACCGTCGATCTTGGGCCCATCGCCCTCGGGCTCGTCCGAGGGCTCACCGCCGCCGCCGTCCTTGCCCGGGCCGGTCCGCCACAGGTACGGCGCGAGCACCGCGACCACGCCGGTCAGCGCCAGGGCGAGGCCGAGCAGCGGCAACAGGTTCTTCCGCGGCACCGCGGCCAACGTCGTCCGCCTGGAGATGCGCCGCTCGGTCGCGCCGGAGAGCGCCTGCCACAGCTCGACCCGCATCGTCTGCTTGGCCGCGAGGTAGATCATCAAGGTGACGACGAACCCGGCGAGGATGGCCACCGTCTGCGGGGTCCACACCTTCACCTTGTCCACTTGCCAGTCGTTGAGCCGCTGCTGCTCCTCGAGGATGACGATCACCGCGCCGATCCAGCCGACCGCCGGCCAGAACGCCGCCAGCAGCTCGTAGCGGTGCTGCAGCGAGAGGATTCCGCAGGGGATGGCCATCACGAAGAAGGCGACCGCCGGGAGGACGATCTCGAAGAAGGGGCCGTCGCCGCCGCTGCTGCCGACCTCGGCGAGCAGCGTGAAGCTGAGCGTGATGAGGAGCACGGCGACGGCGATGGCCGGGGCGGTCTTCAGCCGCTTCAGCGCCACGATCTGGCCGACGCCCACGCCGGCGAGCCCGCCGAGGCAGATGAGACCGATCTTCCCCATCTCGCTCGCGGCGCTGTGGCTGTCGAGGATGGCGAGCATCAGCGCGATGAACGCCGAGACGCTGAAGAGCGCGTAGGTGGCGAGCGGCTTCCAGGCGAGCTTGAGCGCTTCGCGGAAGCCGGGGGTCCAGTGCGGGACGCGGGTGCGGCTCATGGCGCCTCCAGCGCGAGCTGCGGCCCCTTGCGCCGCAAGCAGAGGATCGCCTGGTTGCGCGCGCGCGCCTGGTCGAGCGCCTGCTGGTACACCTTGAGGACCTCCTCGCGGGCGCGCGCCGGCGTCGGCTTGGCGCTGAACATGGCGCGCCAGTCGACGGCGTTGTCGTCCGCCCCCACCGGGTACGGGTGGACCATCATCCGCTTCCAGAACGGGCGCGGCGCCGGCGGGACGGGCGCGTCGCCGATGTCCGCGAGGATCAAGCTGGTGGCGCCGAGGGTGAGCGGCGCGAAGCCGGCCGAGATCACCAGCTGCAAGGCGCTCGGGTTCCATCCGGTGCCCACCGCCATGTCGAGCGGCACCCGCGACTGCCAGGCCACCTCGGCGCCGAAGGCCCGCAGCTTCCGCTCCTCGCCGCGCTTGCATTCGAGCTCGCGGGGCACCGGATCGGCGGCCGCGTTGCCAGCGATCTTCAGCGCGGTCGCCAGGGTGACCTTCTCGCCGCGGCGCACCAGCGTGTGCGCGATGGCGACCCAGCCCTCGACGAGGAGATCGAGCAGGTCGGCCATCTGCGGATCGTCGGCGTCCATCCAGGCGGGGAGGAACGTGTCGAGCACCAGGCGCACCCGCCGCGGCGCGAAGGGGACCGCCTCGGGGACGCGCACCTGCAGCGCGCCGGTGTTCACCGACTGCCGCCAGTGCACCCGGCGCAGATCGTCGCCGCGGCGGTACTCGCGGGTGGCGAAGAAGTCCTCGCTCGCCTGGCGCTGGAGGATGCTCATGCGCCCGTCGGTGCGGATCTGCGCGCGCGGGCGCTCGCTCATCGCCAGCGGACGGAGGCGCGGCAAGACACGCAGGCCGGCGGTCGCCCGGCTGGCGACGAACACGCGGGTGAGCCCGAGCAGATCTTCGTACCAGATCGACGCCGGGCCGAGCGCGTACACCCCGCGCGCCGTCCGCGGGAGCGGCGCCGACACGGTGGTCTCGGCCCGCGACACCGAGCGATCGAGCGCGAAGCGGGTCGCGCCGCCGAGCCGCAGCGGCAGCTCCTCGTCGATGTGCAGGCGAAAGCCCATCGGCACCGGCACGCGGGCGAGGACGAAGCGCTCCTCCACCTCGTCCCCCGCGTCCACCACCGCCGGCGAGAGCTCGCGCTCGATGGTCCCGCGCCCCCGCACGACGCGCGCATCGAAGCCGCGCACCGAGAAGGCGGAGATGACCAGCGCCAGGGTGGCGAAGAGGTAGATCAGCCCGACCGCGGCGATGGCGATGACGCCCAGCTCGGCGAACTTCGCCGCCAGCGCCAGCCCGACGAGGATGGATCCGACCAGCGCCAGCCCGAGCCCGCGCCCCGTGA
The DNA here is from genome assembly GCA_026225435.1 of Labilithrix luteola. GTDB lineage: Bacteria > Myxococcota_A > Polyangia > Polyangiales > Polyangiaceae > JAMFST01. The sequence continues at coordinate 1,747 of JAMFST010001298.1, read as the reverse complement.
GCACGTTGGCGTGCCGGTCGACCGCGACGGCGAAGGCGGCGAGCCCCTTCTTGCCACCGACGGCCAGCGTCTTCCTCTCGCGGCCGACCTTCACCGCGATGGCCGTCACCTGCAGCACCAGCAGCGGCACGGCGATGTAGCCGAAGAGCGTGGCGAAGCGCGCGCCGGTCTCCTTCACCTGGCTCGCGTCGACACAGGCGCCGACCACCAGCCCCACCGCCCAGGGGAGGGCGAAGAGCAGGACCGAGTGGAACCCTGCGCGGAGGAGCCGGAGGAACGTCACGCCGTCACGCCGGGGCCGGGATCCGTTCGACCGCCGCCGCCACCAGCTCGCGCCCGGTCCCCGAGTCGGCCGACAGCACGCGATGCGCCAGCACGTCCGGCGCCAGCACCTTCACGTCCTCCACCGAGACGAAGCCGCGCCCGGAGAAGAGCGCCCGCGCCTGGCACGCGCGCGCCAGGAGCAACGTCGAGCGCGGCGAGACCGAGCGCAGGTTGCGCGAATCGCCCCGCGTGGAGCGCACCACCGCCACCAGGTAGCGCCGCATTTCCGGTGAAATGTACACGCGAGGGACGGCGTCTTGCCAGCCGAGGACGTCGTCCTTGGTGATGACCGGCCGCAGCTGCTCGATGACCGGCGTGCGCGAGAGGTGCACCTCGAGCATGTGCGCCTCGGCCTCCTCGGGCGGGTAGCCGACCGAGAGCATCATCATGAAGCGATCGAGCTGCGCGGCGGGCAGGGGATAGGTCCCCTCGTCCTCGAGCGGGTTCATGGTGGCGATGGCGATGAACGGGGCCTGCAGCTTGTGGGTCACGCCGTCGACCGTCACCTGCCGCTCCTCCATGACCTCGAGCAGCGCCGATTGCGTCTTCGGGGGCGCGCGGTTGATCTCGTCGCCGAGGAGCACGTGGGTGAAGACCGGCCCCGGCTGGAACTCGAAGGTCTTCTGCCGCATGTTGAAGACGTTGGCGCCGGAGACGTCCATCGGCAGCAGATCGGGCGTGAACTGCACGCGCTTGAAGGTGCAGTCGACGCTGGCGGCGAAGGCCCGCGCGAGCATCGTCTTGCCCACCCCGGGCACATCGCGGAAGAGCACGTGCCCCTGCGCCGCCACGCACCACAAAACGCGGGCGATGACCTCGTCCTTGCCGAGGATGACCCGCCGCATGTTCCCCAGCACCGCGTCGAACTGCTGCTTCAGCAGGAGCGAGTGCTCCTGCGCCAGGTTGGGGCCGGACGGATCGTTCATCGAGGTGGGAACGAGCGTACCGGAGATTCCCATCCTGCTTCGACGGACGATGGGCGAATTCGGGCTACTTCCCGGCTAACCTCTTGCGCCGCTCATGCCCCGTCTGCGCATCGTCTCGGTCAACGACGTCTACACGCTGGAGAACCTGCCGCGGCTGGCGACGCTGCTCAAGGCGCGGCGCGAGGTCGACCCCGCGGACGCCTTCCTCGCCATCCTCGCCGGTGACTTCCTCGCGCCCAGCATGCTCTCGAGCCTCGACCACGGCGCGGGCATGGTCGACTGCCTGAACGCCATCGGCATCACTCACGTCATCTTCGGCAACCACGAGGACGACGTGCCGGCGCCGGAGCTGGAGAAGCGCATCGCCGAATTTCGCGGCACCTGGCTCGACACCAACGCCCACGCCTTCGGCGATCGCCTGCCACGCACCGAGGTGATCGAGGTCGGCGGCGCGCGCGTCGGGCTGCTCGGCGTGGTGATGAACGACCCCAGCACCT
>JAMFST010001297.1 GCA_026225435.1 Labilithrix luteola | reverse complement strand
GTCGGTGAGCACCTCGGCGCACCCGTACGTCGAGCAGACGGCGGCGATCTCCTCGAGCGTGGCGTCCGGATCGAGCGGCTCGACCTTGCTCCCCTTCCACTGCCGAGCGCACGCCACGCGCATCGCGCGGCCGGTGAACGACAGGATCACCAGGGTCCAGGCGTTCGACCGCGTAGCCGGGTCCATCGCCGCCACGTGCGACGCCTGCTCGTCGCGCTCCAGCTCGACGGGCTCCTTGCGGGTCGCGGCGTCCAGCTCCGTCGAGGTGTGCAGCGACGATATCGGGTCGCGGAACTCGGCGAGGACGTCGGTCCGGTACACGTCGACGTCTCGGGCGCGCAGCTCCTCGCAGCGCTCTTTCGTCCAGAGCATCGGGTTCATCGCCGGCGCCGGCGCGCGCACGACCACCACGTGACGGGTCGGCTTGCCCTGATGCTCCTGCACCGCGTCGAACACGGGGCCGAACGGCGCCCACGGCGAGCCCGGGTAGATGATCTGGCCGCCTGGCAGGAGACGACCGAGCACCGCGGATCGCGCATCGTCCAGGTTCACCACACCGTCTTCGAGGCCGTTCATGCGCGGCGCCTCGTCGAAGATGCAGCCCGCCGACCAGCGCGAGACCAGCGTCGCCCCGGCCTTGGCGCCGGCGACCACCTTGACCTCGATGGGGCGGCCCGTCGGGTGCCGGAGGAGTACCGTATCCGCTGTCGGCTCGCCCATCATCAGCGGACGCAGCGCCGGGCTCGCCTGCATTCGGCCGAGCAGGTGCTCGAGCACCACCTGGGCGTTGTCCATGCGCAGGCTGACGATGGAGACGCGCGGGATCTCGCCGGGACCGAGCCCCGAGACGTCGCACGTCTGGCTTGCGCGCACGCCCAGCGCGGCGGCGAAGAGGGACTTGCCCACGCGGATGCCAGAGAGCACGTACAACTCCGCCGGGCGCACCCCGACCGGGAGGAGCGTGAGCGCCGCCTTGCCCCCGAGCGCCGCCTGCACCTCCTCGTCGAGCGCGAGCTCGCCCAACGGCAGGCCGTCCGCGATGCGGCAGATCGCCCGCTGCACCGGCGTGGCCGTCGTCAGACCGAACGCCTTCGGGGACGTCAGGAGCACATCGAGGGTGAGCGTCTTCACGTCAGCTCCTCGTCGTCGAGCGCGGCAAGAAGGCCGGCGTGCGGGTTCGCCTGCACCTTCGCGCGGCGCGCCTGCGCATCCTTCGCGGCCGCCTCACGGGCGTAGAGCAGGTGCGAGCGCGAGGACTCCCCGAGCTTGCGCGCCAGGTCGATGTTGCCGGCCGTCAGCGCCGACTCGCGCAAGGCCGCGTCCTCCATCGAGAGCTTGGCCAGGAAGCTCGGCACCATGCCGCACCGGCCCCCGCCGACCGTCTCGGCGAGCTCAGTGCAGAGGCGCTTGCGGGCGTACCGCGCTCGAGCCTTGGCGGCCGCCTCGACCGGGATCGGTCCCACCTCGTGGGTGAGCTTCGTCCTGCCCTTGAGGGCCTTGCCGCCGAGCCGCTGGACTGCGCTTGTCCCCGGCGCGATGCGGCTTCCGCCGGCCTTGCGTTCCCGGCTTGCAGCTTCAAGCTCGGCGGGGTCCGCGGGCACGCCATCGGACAGCTCGTCGTGGCGCTCCGTCTCGACGTAGGCGCGCCGCCGCTGGCTACGGTGGGCGGGCATCAGGCCGACCTCCGAAACCACGCCTGCGGCACGGTCTTGTAGGTCGCCCCGGCGTCGCTGATGTGCAGGAGCAGGACCTCGCCGCCCTTGGCCGTCGTCTTCATCGCCTGCTTGGCCAGCGACTCGAGGGCGTTCGCACGCAGCCACCCCGCGGCCTCTCCGCGGCTGGTG
>JAMFST010001296.1 GCA_026225435.1 Labilithrix luteola | reverse complement strand
CGCCGTGGCCGCGTCTTGCTTCTGCGTGTCCACGTCGGCGGCGCTGGTGATGACCCGCGCCCAGCGCTCGCCCCACATCGCGTCGGGGAGGAGAAAATCGAGCGCCTTGTGCTCGGCGTTGAGCACCAGGAGGAAGCTGTCGTCGGTCACCCGGGCGCCGTTGCGGTCGACCACGCCGAGCGCGTCCCCCTGCGTGCGCATCACCAGCGCCGCGGCCGACGGATCGCGCCAGTCGCTCCCGTGCATCTCCTGCCCGGCGGACGAGAACCAGACGAGATCGCGCTCGCGGCTGCCGCCCACGGTGGTTCCGCGGAAGAAGGTCGACTTGCGGAAGGTGGGGTGCGCCTTGCGAATCGCCGCCAGGCTCTGCGTGAAGCGGAGCAGCGAGGTGCCGCGGGGATCCTTTGCCAGCGCGGCCCAGTCGGTCCACGAGAGGGCGTTGTCCTGGCAGTAGGCGTTGTTGTTCCCGCCCTGGCTCTGCCCCACCTCGTCCCCCATGCGGATCATGGGCACGCCGAAGGAAAGATAAACGGTCGCGAGGAACGTGCGGATGCGCCGCTCGCGGGCGGCGGCGATACCCGCGTCGCCGGTCTCGCCTTCCTCCCCGCCGTTCCACGAGTCGTTCCCGTCGCTGCCGTCGCGGTTCCCCTCGCCGTTCGCGTCGTTGTGCTTGCGGTCGTAGCTGACGAGGTCGCGCAGCGAGAACCCGTCGTGCACGGTGACGAAGTTCACGCTGGCCTGCGGCGAGCGCCCGCCAGCGGCGAACAGATCGCTCGACGCGGTCATGCGGTAGCCCATGTCGCCGACCGTCTCGCGCTGCCCGCGCCAGAAGCGGCGCACGGTGTCGCGGTACTTCCCGGTCCACTCCCCCCCGCCGGCGGGGAAGTTGCCGACCTGGTAGCCGTCGTTGCCGAGGTCCCACGGCTCGGAGATGAGCTTCACCTTCGACAGCACCGGGTCCTGGTGGAGGATGTCGAAGAAGGCGGCGCCGCGGTCGTAGCGCCCGTCCCGCTCGCGCGCCAGCGCCGGCGCCAGGTCGAAGCGGAAGCCGTCGACGTGCATCACCGTGACCCAGTAGCGCAAGCTGTCCATCACCAGCGCCAGGGTCTGCGGGTGGCTCGTGTCGAGCGTGTTGCCGCAGCCGGTGTAGTCGCTGGTACGGCGCGGATCCGACGGATCGAGCCGGTAGTAGACCCGGTTGTCCACGCCGCGCAGGCACAGCGTCGGACCGAAGCGATCCCCCTCGCACGTATGATTGTACACCACGTCGAGGAGCACCTCGATGCCGGCGGCGTGCAGCGCCTTCACCATCTCCTTGAACTCGCGGACCGGGTCCTTGGCATCGCGCGCCCAGCGAGGATCCGGGGCGAAGAAGCCGAGGGTCGAGTAGCCCCAGTAATTGACGACGCCGCGCCCGGCCAGCGCCGGCTCGGTGATGGCGTGGTGCACCGGGAGCAGCTCGATGGCCGTCACCCCGAGCGACGTCAGGTGCTTGATGACCGCCGGCGTCCCCAGCCCGCCGTAGGTCCCCCGCAGCTCGGGCGGCACCTCGGGATGAAGCTTGGTCATCCCCTTCACGTGCGCCTCGTAGATGAGCGTGTCGGCCCAGGAGGTGCGCGGCGGTGCATCGCTCCCCCAGTCGAAGCGGTCGTCGACCACCACCGAGCGCGGGATGCCGGCGCCGTCGTCCCGCACGTCGGCCGAGTCGTCCTTGTCGTCGGCGTGCCCCTGCAGCGGCGCCTTGTAATCGAGCTCACCACGGATCTGCCGGGCGTACGGATCGACCAGCAGCTTGCGCGGATTGAAGCGGTGCCCGGCGCGCGGATCGTAGGGCCCGTGCACGCGAAAGCCGTACCCCTGCCCAGGCTTCAGCCCGGCGACGTACCCGTGGAAGACGTTGTTCGTCCGGTGCGGCAGGAGGATGCGCTTCTCTCGCCCGTCCTTCGGGCCGAAGAGGCACAGCTCCACCTTGCTGGCGTTCTCGCTGTAGATCGCGAAGTTGACCCCGCCGCCGTCGTAGGTCGCCCCGAGCGGTTCAGGAGAGCCGGGAGGCACCGAGCCGACGGGCGCGGTGACCGACATCGGCGCGGCCACTTCGGCGACGGGGAACGAGCGCCGGGACGAGGCCAATCAGCGCCCGCTCTGCTCGATCAACACGCGCACGTCGCGCATGCGGGCGACGATGGCTGGGTCGCGCTCGAGCGCGTCGAGCGAGGCGGGCAAACGGTAGGTCCAGTTGGCGCCGCCGACGGTGCCCGGCAGGTTGATCCGCCGGGTCTCGCCGAGCAGCTCGCTCACCAGGGTCAGCGTGAGCTCCGCGCCGGAGTTGAAGAGCAGCCGGAGCAGCGCCTTCCACAGCGTGTGCCGGTCGACCGACTCGTCGACCTTGGCCAGGGCGGCGATGCCCTTGCGATCGGCCGGGGCGAGCTCGTCCCACCATCCGGTGATCGGCGCGGTGTCGTGCGTGCTGTAGGTGGCGACGCTCACCTCGGGGAACTTCGCCGGATCGCGGAACACGCCGTCCATCTGCTCCCAGGGGATGACCCGGTAGCCGGGCAGCTTCAGCTCGTTGAGCGTGCGCCGGACGAACGGCGGGATGACCCCGAGATCCTCGGCGATGATCCGCGCCGGCGCCGCCTCGGTGATGAAGGCCTTCAGGAGGTGCTCGCCCAGCTGCTGCTGGTCCTTCTCGCCGGTCGGCGTGAAGGCCCCCTTGCCGTTGGTCCCGTCAGGGGTCGAGCCCGACCCCGGCTTGACCCACTGGCGGAAGTACCCGACCACGTGATCGAGGCGGAAGCGGTCGTAGAGCCGCGCCGCGTGCCGGGTGCGCGCGCGCAGCCAGGCCAGATCGTGGGCCAGCATCGACGACACGTCGTAGGGCGGAAGCCCCCAGTCCGGCCCCTCGGGGCTGAACCCATCCGGCGGCGCACCGAGCGAGGCGTCGCGCCGGAACTCCTTCGGCCGCGACCAGACGTCGGCGCTCTCCCGCCCGACGACGAAGGGCAGATCCCCCATCAGCTCGACGCCGATGCCGCGCATCTCCCCGCGGGCGCGGTCCCACGGGGTGTGGGCGATCCACTGGAGGTACTGGTACTCGAGGATGCGGCGGCCCATCGACTCGCTGGCCTCGGCGAGCGCCGCCGGGTCGCGCTGGCTCTGCCCCGGCGGCCAGTCCTGCCAGCTCCAGTCGTTGTGCGACTCGCGCAAGGCCACGTAGAGCGACAGATCGCCGAGCCACTCGTGCTCGCGCTCGACGAAGGCGCGGAACTGGATCGACCGCGGCGACGTCTGCTCGCTGCCGATCCACTCGCGCTCGTGGAAGCGGGTGAAGGCGATGGACAGCGCGCGCGTCTTGAGCGCCCGCACCGACGGATAGTCGACGGCGTCGAGGGTGCGCAGGCGCGCCAGCTCGGTCTCCCCCTCGGCGCCGATCAGCTCGACGACCGGGACCCCCTCGAGGTCCTCGATCGCCTCGATGCCGATGTACAAAGGATCGAGACCGAAGGCGGTGCGCGCGCCGTAGGGGCTCGTCTCCCCGGCGGCCAGCTCGTAGGGCGGCAGGAGCTGGAGCAGCTTGTGCCCCGAGGCTCGCACCCAGGTGGCGCAGGCGGGCAGATCGGTGATCTGGCCGATCCCCCAGTCACGCTCGGTGCGAAGGGAGAACAGCGGGATGACGCAGCCGGCGACGCGGTGGGCTGTCATGGGCGAGACGGCGTTATCATCGGGCGAACGGGAGAACCAGCAAGATCCGGAACTACCGGGAGCGCTACGGTGTCCCGAGGATGATGGCGGGCGCGGCGCGACGGCTGGAGGGGGCGCTGGCGTTGTCGGCGCTGGTCCACCTGGCCGTCGCCTTCACCTGGCTCCACGAACGCCCGGCCGGTGCGGAGCCCGCTCCGCCTCCGATTCCCGCGCTGAGCGGCGAAACGTTCGATCTCGGCGCCGGCGAGGCGACGGACGAGACCGCCGAACCGGCACCAGCAGCAGCCGCGACGCCCGCTGTGCCACCGCTGCCGGAGGCGACAGCGGAGCAAGCTGCGGCCGGTTCGAGCGGCGGCCCGCCACCGTCGAGGCCTCTCCGCGAGAAAGCATCCACCGGCGAAGCCCCCACCGCGGACGTCCCGCCTGCCCCGTCTCTCTACGGAGCCGTCGGCGAGCGAAGCGCCGTGGACCTCGTCCCCGCCTTCCAGCGCGCCTTCGCCCAGACCGCCAGCGCCGATCCGTCCTGGCAGGCCGCGCCCCTCGGCAGCGTCAGCAAGGCGTCGCTCGTCGTCGTCCTCGACGAGACCGGCCACATCAGCGGCAGCTCCCTCGGCGGTAGCGCGGCCCCCGCGCTCGCCAGCAGCGTCCAGCGCACCCTGGCGCTCCTCTCCCATCGCCCCTTCGTCGCCCGCGGCGCGCGGACCACCCTGCAGCTGTCCTCCCAGGTGACGGCCGACACGGCCCACGACGGCCTCCACGGCGACCGCTTCGCCCTCGGCGTCGGCGCCACTGCCTGGTTCGCCCTCCCGTCGGGAAGGCGAATCGACCTTCACGTCACCGCGGGTCGGTGACGCTGCCCGACGCGGTCTAACGGTGAGCGCGCGCGAGGACTTCGCTGGAGGCCGCGCGCGACGCTCGCGGGGCGAAGCCTTCCGACAGCTCCGCCGGGGCCGAGGTCCGCTCCCAGATGATCAGCTTGTCCTCACGGAAGGTCGGCCGGTAGTCCGACGGGACCAGCGCGAGCGCCTCGGGGGACGCGTCCCACGTGAGGATATGGTCGTACAGCGGCGTCGCCTCGCGCCAGAACTCGGCCCAGCGTGTCTGGTACTCCGCCTGGCAGTCGTCGACGACGATCCCGCCGTTGCGCAGCTGGTCGCACATCCAGTTGGCGGAGCTCATGTTCGGCGCGAAGCTCTCGAGCACCAGGTGATTGAAGCGGACCGGCGGCGGCGCGCTGTAGGTCAGCGGGAAGGACTTGGAGTGCGCGAACAGCAGCGGCGCGCTGGTGTGCTTCTCGGTCACGTAGAAGCCCCAGGCGTGCTGCAAGCTGCGGGTGTTCTCGCTCGTCTCCTGCCGGCGGAAGAGGAGCGGCAACAGACGCGCGCCGTCGGGCACGGCGGCCATCCCCGCGGTGAAGCGCGCGCGGTCGCGATCGAGGCGGACGTAGTCGATGCCCATCGAAGCCGAGTACAGCAGCCCGCACACCGCCAGCCCGACGGCGAAGCGCCGCGGCATCCGCGCCGGCACGCGCAGGAGCGCCGCCAGCCAGAGATACGGTGTGAAGCGCGAGTTGACGTGGAACCAGTTGGTCGCGATGTACGGCGCGAAGGTGTACATCGCCAGGAGCACCGCGACGGTGAGCGGCGAGAAGAACGCCGGCCGATCGCGCCGGTTCTTCCAGGCGTAGGCGGCCAGCGCCAGCGCCATCACCAGCGTCGAGAGCGACAGCCAGGTGAAGCCGTACATCCACTCGGCCCACAGGTTGTAGACCAGCTCCCAGGCGGGCAGCAGCGTGTGCACCGACACGTAGCCGCTCATCGCGCCGGTGGGCTCGGTGAGCTGGCGGAAGATCGATCCGAGGCACAGCGCCGTGGTCGGCAGCAGCGGCACGCCGATCTTCACCAGGGTGCGCCAGCGGGCGCCCAGCCAGGTCGACGCCGGCTCGTGCCGGACTTCATCCAGCGCCGCGCGGGCCCCGGCCGGGAAGAGCACCTCGAGGGTCACCAGCAGGTGAACCACGATGAGGGCAAAGGCATGGGCGTACCAGGTGAGGAGCGCGGTCACCGCAATGGCCAGACCACGCAGCAGCGTCGGCGCCGCCTTCTGCCGGTTGAGCAGGATCAACAGGGTCATCGACAGCGGGACGCCGAGCGCGAAGTCCAGCATCCCCATCGAGACGAACCAGTTGTGGATCATCGGGACGGCGAAGAGCGTCGCGACGAGCATCTTCCCCCGCCGCTCGCGCAGCGACCCGGTGGCCAGCTCGAGGACGAAGCGGGGGAACACCAGCGCGTTGGTCGCCAGGACCATCACCAGGAACAGCCGCGCGGCCGCGACCGCCCCGACGAGCCGGCCGACGCCGTAGAGCCACGTGAACAGGGCAGCGTTCGTCTTGAGGAAGCCGTTGAAGACGAACTCCGGGTACTGCTCCGGCCGGTCCAGGATGGAGATGGTCGCCAGGTGGTTCGGCAGATCCTGCAGCGGCGGGATGTCCACCGTCAGCACCGGCCACGCGCCCAGCACGAACAGCACCGCAGAGGCCGCCAGCGCGAGCTGCGCGTTGGTGAGCGATCGCACGGACGAGCCGAGCGAGCTCCCGAACGCACCCCGGTCGAACGACTCGAAGGTCGCGTCGCGGGTCGCGGTCAGGCGGCGGATGTCGACGTCATGCATGGAAGCGCGAGGATTGCAGAACTGAGGTGGAGAGCGTCACGAAGGGCTGAGCAAGGCGAGGATCGCTACCGCGGCAAGCAAGCAAGCAAGTCTGAGCCCACGAAAGTGACTCTCGGCGACGTCACGGGCAAGGCCACCGAAATGAGGCCGAAAACTGCGAGAGAACCTAGCTTCACTTCCACTGAGTGTCCACCGTACTCACATTTCGTGATGGAGAGTGCCGCCGGGTTCGTGAGCCACGACCATGACGCACCTGTCACGGTTTGCCGCATCCTGTCATGTTGGCAAAGCTTCTTGTGACTCTTCCGGAGCGTCCTGGGGCGCCTCCGGGTCAGGTGATCAGGCGTGCGCGACCCGCCAGTTCGGACCGTGGCCCACTTCCACGAGAAGTGGCACATCGAGAGCGAGCGCCCCGCTCATGGCCCCCATCGCCTCACGGATCTTCCCGGTCGCCTCGGTGACCTTGTCCTCGGGCACCTCGAAGACCAGCTCGTCGTGCACCGTGAGCAGCATCCGCGCCCCCGGCACCACGTCCCCCTTGCCCAGGTTGACCATCGCCACCTTGAGGATGTCCGCCGCCGTCCCCTGGATCGGGGTGTTCTTGGCGATGCGCTCCGCCTCGGCCCGCAGCCCGCGGTTGGACGAGTGCAGGTTCGGCAAGAAGCGCCGGCGCCCGAGCAGCGTTCGCACCGCCTCCCCCGAGCGCGCCTTCTCCACGGTCGACTCCATGAACCGCGCGACCCCCTCGTAGCGCTCGAAGTACGCCGCGATGAACCGCGCCGCCTCGCTCCGCTCGATCCCCAGCTGCTTGGCGAGCGCCGAGTCGCCCATGCCGTAGATGACGCCGAAGTTGATCGTCTTGGCGCGCCGCCGCATGTCGACCGTCACCTGGTCGCGCGGCACGTTGAAGATGAGTGACGAGGTGCGGACGTGCACGTCCTCGCCGGTCTTGAAGGCGTCGAGCAGCTGCTCGTCACGCGCCAGGTGCGCCAGCACGCGCAGCTCGATCTGCGAGTAGTCGGCGCTGACGATGACGTTCCCCTTCTCCGCGACGAACGCCTCGCGGATCTCGCGCCCGACCTCGGTGCGGATGGGGATGTTCTGCAGGTTGGGATCGCTCGAGGCGATGCGCCCGGTCGCGGCGTTGGTCTGGTTGTAGGTCGTGTGGATGCGCCCGGTCTGCGGGTTCACCGCGCGCGGCAACGCATCCAGGTAGGTCCCTTTGAGCTTGTCGAGCTCGCGGTAATCGCAGACGAGCCGCGGCAGCTCGTGCATCTCGGCCAGCTCCTCGAGCACCGCCGCGTCGGTCGAGCGCCCCCCCTTGGGCGTCCGCTTCAGCACGGGCAGGCCGAGGTCGTCGAAGAGCACCTTCTCCAGCTGGTCGCGCGAGCGCAGCGAGAAGTCCTTCTGCGCGACCGCCTTCGCCTCCGCGTCGAGCGTCTTGAGCCGCGCCTCCACCCGCTGGTTCACCTCGTGGAGCTTGGCGACGTCGACCTTCACGCCGATCCCCTCCATGTCGGCGAGCACGCGGGCCAGCGGCAGCTCCACGTCGATCACCAGCGGCCGCAGCCCCTCCTTCTCCATGCGCGGCCCGAGCCGCTCGGTCAGCTCGAAGCAGGCGGCAGCTCCGGCGGCGGCGAACTCGGTCGCCCGCTCCACCTCCACCTGATCGAACGGCAGCTGGCTCCCCCGCTGCTTCGAGGTCGCCTCGTCGTACGTGAGGAGCGTCACCCCGAGCTCGCGCCGCGCCAGCTCCTTCAACGTCGAGTTCCCCTCCGGATCGAGCAGGTAGCTCGCCAGCTGGGTGTCGAACATCGCCCCGTCGACCGGCATCGGCAGCCCGAAGCGCCCGAGCACCAGCGCGGTGAACTTCCACGGGTGCGCCGCCTTGATGATCGTCGGGTCGTCGATGGCCGGCCGCAGCGCGTCGCGCACCTCTTCCCAGCGCAGCTGCGCCGGCGCGCCGAGGTAGCGATGCGCCAGCGGAACATAAGCCCCCTCGCCCGCCGCCACCGACAGCGAGACGCCGAGGATCTCCGCCCGCATCGCCTCGGGGTTGGTGGTCTGCACCTCGATCGCGAGCAGGCCGGTCTCCTTCGCCCGCGCCACGATGGCGTCGAGCCGCTCGCGGGTCAGCACGGTCTCGTTGATCCGCTTGGTCTGCGCCTCGGCCGCCGCGACGCGCGCGCTGGTCGTCTCCGGGCTCTCGCCGGTGACGGCGACCGTGCGCGCCAGATCCGCCGAGGCGCGCTTCTCGTCCTGGTCGACGAGATCGCGCAGCCGGGAGAACTCCAGCTCCCCGAAGAGCCGCCGCAGCTCGACGTGGTTCGCCCCGCCATACACCAGGTGCGAAAGATCCCAGGCGAGCGGCTCGTCCCGCTTCAAGGTCACCAGCGTCCGCGACAGCCGCGCGTCCGCCTCGTGCTCGCGCAGGGCCGCCTGCAGCTTCGGCCGCTTCACCTCGTTCAGGCGCGCGTAGATCCCGTCGAGGTCCCCGAACTGCGCCAGCAGATCCGCTGCCGTCTTCGGCCCGACGGACGGCACGCCCGGCACGTTGTCGCTCGAGTCTCCGGTGAGCGCCAGCAGGTCGCGCAGCTTGCTCGGCGGCACGCCGAACTTCGCCTCCACCTCGCGCGGCCCGTACACCTTGTCGCGCATCGAGTCCCACAGCACCACGCGCGCGTCGTCGTCGTGGACCAGCTGCATCAGGTCCTTGTCGGAGGACACGACCACCACCGAGAGCCCGTCGGCCAGTGCGCGGTCCACCGCCACGGCGATGAGATCGTCGGCCTCGAGTCCATCCACCTGGAAAATAGGGATGTTGTACGCCTCGACGATCTGCCGGCAGCGCTCGATCTGCGACGACAGATCCGCTGGCGGCGGCGGGCGGTTCGCCTTGTAGCGCGCGTCGAGCTCCTTGCGGAACGACGCCTTCCGGCTGTCCATGGCGACGGCGAGCCGGTGCGGCCTCCGCTCGTTCACCACCTTCTGCAGCATGTTCACCGTCCCCATGACGGCGTGGGTCACCTCCCCCTTGCTGTTCGAGAGCGGCGCGATGGCGTGATACGCGCGAAAGACGTAGCCCGACAGGTCGACGAGGAAGAGGTGGCCGTCGGTCCCCGGCGGCGGGAGCGCGGGCGTCTGCGGCAGCTCGGGAGGCATCGCCAGTCGCTATAGACCGAAAACGCACCAGGTGACTGCCCGCACGTCTGCAGGCTGCACCTGGACCGTGGCCCCCGCGCACGTTACGCTTTTGCCCGAGTCTCTATCCCGTGACCGACCTCGCCCCCCCTTCGAGCACCCTGGTCGCAGGGAAGTACCGGCTGATCCGCGAGATCGGGCGCGGCGGCATGGGCGCGGTCTGGGAGGCGCAGCACGCCACGCTGGGCACGCTCGTCGCGGTGAAGTTCATCGATGCCAGCTACGCCGAGAGCCACGAGGCGCGGACCCGCTTCGACAACGAGGCGCGCGCCGCCGCCAGCCTGCAGAGCAAGCACGCCATCCAGATCCACGACCACGGGGTCGAGGACGGCCGGCCGTACATCGTCATGGAGCTGCTCATCGGCGAGGCGCTCGACAAGCGGCTCGATCGCCTGGGCCGGCTCTCCCTCCACGAGACGGCGAAGATCCTCCTGCAGGTCTGCCGCGGCCTCGGGCGCGCCCACGAGCGCGGCATCACCCACCGCGATCTCAAGCCGGAGAACATCTTCCTCGTCCGCGGCGAGGACGACGACACCGACGACGAGCAGGCCAAGATCCTCGACTTCGGCATCGCCAAGATGCGCTCGTCCGACGGCATGACCGGCCTCACCTCGGGCACCAAGACCGGCGCCGTCCTCGGCACGCCCTACTTCATGTCGCCCGAGCAGGCGCGCGGGCTGAAGGAGATCGACCACCGCAGCGATCTCTGGTCGCTCGGGGTCATCGCGTACAAATGTGTCATCGGCGTGCTCCCCTTCGAGGGGCAGGCCATCGGCGATCTGCTGGTGAAGATCTGCACCTCGCCGGCGCCCGTTCCGTCCCAGCGCAACCCGGAGCTTCCCCCCTCCTTCGACGCCTGGTTCGCCCGGACGATGGAGAAGGAGCCGGAGCGCCGCTTCCAGAGCGCCGGGGAGCTGGCCGAGGGGCTGGCTTACTCCGCCGGTCTGAGCTCGCGCGGGCGCCCTTCGTTCGACGGCCGCCCGGTGAGCGCCGGTGCCGCGCAGGCGTACAACCCGATGCTCCCGGGCGCCGGTCACACCGCCCCGATCGTGTCGAGCATGCCGCCCCACCCGCAGTCGTACGGGGCGGGATCGAGCGGTGGTTATTCGCCGAACACGCCGGGACCGGGCGCAGGGTTCGGGCCTGGCTTCGGGCCCGGGCTCGGATCGGGAGCTGGCCCCGGCGGCGGGCCGGCGGTGACGTCCGCCCCCTTCACGACCTCGATGTACCCCTCGGGGTTGCCGCGCTCGCGCCACGGTCTCGCCTGGGGGCTCGCCGCCGTCGCGGCGCTCGCCGTCTGCGG
>JAMFST010001295.1 GCA_026225435.1 Labilithrix luteola | reverse complement strand
CCGGCGCTCGGCGGCCAGCGCTCGCACCGCGTCGAGCGGCCATTCTTCGTCCCGGGGAGGGGTCTTCGGCAGCGACATCCGACGCAATTTACCAGGTGAATCGCGTGCCCCGTGCGAAGGTGAGCGCGTGAGCCTCGACTTTGCCCCCCTCGCCGAGCTCGTCGCGCGCGTCGCGCCGGCTGCGACCGCTTCCGCCCTCGCGCTGAACCCCGCCGCCATGGTCGGCGGCGCCTCGTCCCGGCGCTACTTCCGCTTCGAGCACGACGGCAAGCGCTACGTGGCCATGTACGTGCCCGACGGCGCCACCCCGGAGGAGATCCACAAGGGGCCCGCCGCCGCCCGCTGGCCCTTCCTCGAGGTGCGCGATCTCCTCGCCGAGCGCGGCGTGACCGTCCCCGAGCTCTTCGCGGAGGACACTGCGCGCGGCTGGCTGCTCCTCGAGGACCTGGGGGACGACACCCTCGCCAACTTTCTCCTCCGCCTGCCCGCCGAGAAGCCCGGCCTCTATACGCAGGTGGTCACGGATCTCGCCCGCGCGCAGCGGACGCTCGCCGATCTCCCCGCCGGCAGCGTCGTCAGCACCCGCGCCTTCGACGCCGATCTGCTCCGCTGGGAGATCGACCACTTCCGCGAGTGGGGCCTGGAGGCGCGCGGCGTGCACCTCGACGAAGTGGACCGCGCGCTCTTCGACGGCATCGCTGACCGGCTGGCCACGCGCATCGCGTCCTGGCCGCGCGGCTTCGTCCACCGCGACTACCAGTCGCGCAACCTGATGGTGGTGACCGGTGCCGACGGCACGCGCCGCATCGTGTGGATCGACTTCCAGGACGCGCTCCTCGGGCCGCGGGTCTACGACCTGGTGGCGCTGCTCAACGACAGCTACCAGGAGTTCGACCGCGCCTTCCTCGAGGCACGCCTCGACGAGTTCGGCGCCGTTCACGGCTACGACGCGGCGGAGCGCACGACGCTCGGCCGGGAGTTCGATCTGGTGACCGTGCAGCGCAAGCTGAAGGACGCCGGCCGCTTCGTCTTCATCGACAAGGTGAAGGGCAACCCGAGCTTCCTCCAGTACGTCGAGCCGACGATCGACAAGGCGCGCGCGGCCATGGATCGCCTCGCGGCCGACGAGCCGGACATGCGCGCGCTCGCCGAGCTGGTCGGCCGGGTCCGTCCGCGATGAGCATCCGCCGCGCGCAGATGCACCCGCACGGGATCGATCTCGGCCACGAGATCATCCCGCTCTGGTGCGGGGCGATGCACTACTGGCGGCTCGATCCGTCCGAGTGGGGCGCGGGGCTCGACGCCATGCGCTCGATGGGGCTGCGCCTCGTCGACACCTACGTCCCCTGGGGGATCCACGAGCAGAACGACGGCTCCTTCGACTTCGGCACGCGCGATCCGCGCCTCGATGTCCGCCGCTTCATCCGCGAGGCGCACGCGCGCGGCTTCAAGGTCGTGGTGCGCCCCGGGCCGCACATCAACGCCGAGCTGACCTACTTCGGTCTGCCCGAGCGCATCGTCTGGACCCCCGAGTGCCAGGCGAGGACCCCGCGGAACAACCCGGTCATGCTGCCGATGCTGCCGGTGGCCTTCCCCGTGCCCAGCTACGCCAGCCGCGCCTTCTTCGCCGAGACGAAGAAGTGGTTCGCCGCGGTGGGCAGCGCGCTGTCGACGCTGCGCTTCCCCGAGGGGCCCATCGTCATGGTGCAGGTCGACAACGAGGGGGCGCTCTACTTCCGCGACGGCGCCTACGACCAGGACTACCACCCCGACGCCATCGGCGACTTCCGCCGCTTCCTCGGAGAGAAGTACGGCAGCGGCGAGGAGCTCTCGCGCGTCTGGAGCATGCCGGATCTCGACCTCGAGACGGTCATGCCGCCGGTGCGCTTCGACGCCACCCGGGCCAGCGATCTCGCGCGCCACCTCGACTGGATGGAGTTCCACGAGGAGCTGCTGGCCGTCGCCATGAGCACCTTCCGCGAGCAGCTCGAGGAGTCGGGGCTCGGCGGCATCCCCACCTTGCACAACTTCCCGCTGGGCGAGGCGGCCACGCCGCTCAACGCCGCGCGACTCGGCTCGCTCGACCTGATCGGGCTCGACTACTACCACCGGGCCAATCCGCAGGAGCACCCGCTCATCGTGCGCCGCACGACCGAGCTGGCCAGCCGCTCCGAGGGGCTCGGCTCGCCCGCCTTCGCCGCCGAGATCGGCGCCGGCTTCCCGCCGTTCTTCTCTCCGATCGACGAGAAGGACGCGCTCTACACGCTCCTCACCGGCCTCGCTTACGGCCTCCGTGGGTACAATCTGTACATGGCGGTGGAGCGCGATCGATGGGTCGGCTCGCCCATCGATGCGCACGGCGTGCGCCGCCCCTTCGCCGACGCCTTCACCGCGCTCAACGAGGCGCTCGAGCGGACCCGCTTCCACACCTTGAAGCGCCGCACCGACGTGCGCCTGGTGATGCCGCGCGCCTTGCGCCGGCTCGCCCGCGCGACGCACGCCTTCGGGCCGGTCACGCCGGCTGTCTTCAACGTGCTCGGAGCGAGCTTCGAGGAGAGCTGCCTCGAGGAGGAGCTAGGTCTCGGCGAGGTGGCCACCATCGAGGCCGAGGCCTTCCTCCGCGCCTTCGAGGCGGCGCTCATCGCCCGCGGCGTCCCCTTCGCTTACGCCGCGGGAGAGAGCCTCGACGCCAGCGTCGCCGGCGCCCGCTGGATCGTCTGCGCCACCGCGGGCGGCATCAAGCCAGCCTTCCTCGACCAGCTCCGCCGCCGCGCCCAGCAGGGGGTGAAGGTCACCATCGGGCCGCGCGTCCCCGCGCGCGACGGCTCGATGCGCCTGCTGGAGAGGCCGCTCGACGTGAGTGACTTCGAGGTCGAGCCGCTCGAGGCGATCGACCGCGCCGGTGCGCTCGTGGCGCGCCGCATCGAGGAGCTCGGCATCACCACCTACGCCATCGACCGCGACGACGCCTACGTCACGGTCCACGAGGACGAGAGCGGCGCCCCGCGGGTCGTCTTCGTCATGAACCCGACGAGCGAGACCGTTCTCGCGCGGGTCAGCGTGGCCGGCGCGTCGCACCTGGTCGACGCCATCGCCACGGCCGCGACCGGTTCCTCCTTCGACCTCACCAGCCCGCGCGGCGCCCGCCCGTTGAACCGCGAAGCGGGCGGCTTCCGCGTGCAGGTGCCCGCACGCAGTGTAAGGATGCTCGAGGTCGCGCCGTACCAGCCATAGGGGGATCCTGGTGAGCAACGAGCGTCTGCGGAGGGCCATCGTCGTCGGCCTTCTGCTGCTCGCGGTGATCGTCGTCGGTCTCCACGCGTGGCGCGTGTCCACCGATCCGTCCGCCGCGCGCCTGTTTCTCCCCTCCTGGGAGCTGCGCGTCCCCGACGAGCCCCCCCAGATGGTCACGCTGCCGGGGCACTTCGAGCACCGGATCTCTCCCACGGCGACGCACTTCGACCTGCACACGGTGGTGCCGCTGCCGCCGGAGCTG
>JAMFST010001294.1 GCA_026225435.1 Labilithrix luteola | reverse complement strand
CTGGCGACCTTCGTCCTGCTCGGTGCCTGCGCCGAGACCGAGGTCGGCTTCGGAGAGGAGTGCCTCAAGGACACCGACTGCCTCTCCGGCGTGTGCGCCGCGCAGCTCTGCGCCGATCCGGGGACGACCTTCACCGATGCGTCCGTCGTCACCACGACGCCGCTCGATGCGAGCAAGCTCGACGCGGCGCCGCCCACGGACAGCGGCGGCGGCAGCGACGACGACGCCGATATCGACGCAGACGCGGACGCGGCGAGCTGAGGCCATGCCGACCGATCCGCCGCCCCGGCGTCGCTCGACCCGTCCGCCGTCGATCCGTCCGGCGTCGTGGTCGTCGGGGATATCGGGCACTCCGCGGCCTCCCTCGACGCGTCCGCCGCACCCCCTGGTGCCGAGCTCCCTGCGGCTCTCGGCGACCGACTTCGACCTGGTGACCGCCGCCCGGCACATCGTCGAGGACGCCTTCGCGCTGGTCCCGGGAGAGCGCCTGCTGGTGCTTCACGATGCGCCACGCCGGGACATCGCCGATGCGCTGTGGGGCGCGGCGGAGGACGTGGGGGCGCGGGTGATGCGCTTCGACATCGGGCTCGTCGGCGCGCGTCCACTCACGTCGCTGCCGGCGCCGCTCGTCGCCGAGATGCGCCAGGCGGAGGCGAGCCTGCTCGTCATCGGTCGCGACGAGGCCGAGGCGCCGTTCCTCGTGGACACCGCCAGCGAAGCGGCGGCGTCCGGCCTGCGTCACGCGGAGATGATCGGCACGCGGCGTCGCGGCATGATCGCCGGCTTCGCGGTCGACAGGACGCGCATCGTGGAGATGGGGCGCAAGCTGCGCGACCGCCTGCAGCCGGGGGCGCTGCTGCGCGTGCGCTCGCCCGCGGGGACGGATCTCGAGGTGCGCTTGCCGGCCACGCATCGCTGGTGGGAGCGCACCGACGCGGTCCGCGGCGCCAAGGCGGCGGCCGGCGCGTCCGGTCACCCCGTCGAGTCGCTCCCCCACGCGTCGCTCACCTCGCACCAGGCGCACGTGCGCGGAACCTTCGTCGCCGACGCCAGCGTGGGCACCGCGCGCGGCGAGGTGATGGGGCTGCTCGGGGTGGAGGCGCTGCGTCTCGAGATCGAGGGGAGCATGTGCCTCGGCGTGCAGGCGTCCGACTCCGCGCTCCAGCGCTCGCTCGAGTCGCTCATCCGGGTCGAGCCCTCGCTGGCGCGGATCGGCGCGGTGCACTTCGGGGTGCACGTCGGGCTGCTGGATGCGGTCGGGGAGATCGCGACCGATCTGACGCTCCCGGGGGTCCACCTGTCGCTCGGCAACCGCGGCGGCGAGGGGCCCTTCCCCACGCGGGTCGAGGTGGGGCTGGCCGGTCAGAAGGCCGATGTCGACGTCGACGGTGTGCCGCTGGTGCGCGCCGGACGGATCATCGTCACGTGAGCGCGAACGACGCCCGCTCGGCCGTGGAGCGCCCCTACGGCGTTCTTCTGTCCATCGCCTACGATGGCTCCGGCTTCTCCGGCTGGGCGCCGCAGCCGCAGGGGACCGTCCGCACCGTTTCCGAGACGGTCGACGGCGCGGTGCGCGCGCTCGATCCCCGCGCCAGCCGGGTCCGCGGCACCAGCCGCACCGACGCCGGTGTCCACGCCGAGGCGCAGCTCGCGGCGCTCGACGCCACGATGGACATTCCTCCACGCGGCTGGCTCCTCGCGGTCAACCAGCATCTCCCCGACGACGTCGCTGTCCGCCGCGTCTGGCGCGTCCCGGTCGGCTTCGAGCCGCGCTTCGCCAGCCGCGGCAAGACCTACCGCTACCGCTTGCTCCTCGATCGCGTGCGCGACCCCCGCTGGCGCCACCGCGCCTGGCGCATCGGCTGGCCGCTCGACCTCGAGCGCGCGGGCCGCGAAGCGCAGAGCTTGATCGGCACCTTCGACTTCAAGGCGTTCCGCTCGGCCCACGACGCCCGGGTCAGCACCGTCCGCACGCTCACCGAGGCCCGCTTCGAGCGCGACCGCAGCGATCCGCGCATCGTCTCCTTCGTCGTCTCGGGAAATGCGTTTTTGTACAACATGGTGCGCATCCTCGTTGGCACCCTGGTCGACGTTGCCCGCGGCCAGCTCCCCGAGGGGACCATCGCGGCCGCGCTTGCTGGTCAGGAGCGCAAGCTGGCCGGTGCGACGGCGCCTCCGGACGGGCTTACGCTGGAGCACATCGACCTCGGTTTCCCGACCGAAATGTCCGCTCCCTGGCCGGACGCAACCGCGCTCGGCTAGACTTTGCCGCGTAGCTCGCACGAGCGACACCTCCCGCCCTCCGGGAGCGTAGGTCGCTCGTGTCGTCCGTCTCGCACATCGTCCGTCGCAAGGAGAAGCCGTTGAATCGACAGGCCCTGCTCATTCGCCGATTCGCCTGGGTGGCGTCTCTCACCGCTCTCTTCGCGCTCTCGCTGGTGCTGTTCGCCCCGGGGATCGCCCACGCCGACGGCGGCTCCGACACCGCGATGTTCGCCCGCTACGCGAGCCGCGGGCCGTTCCTGGCGATGGGGATCTCCTTCGCCATCGGCGTCGTGAGCGCGCTCACCCCCTGCGTCTTCCCGATGATCCCCATCACGGTGTCGATCTTCGGCGCGACCGAGTCGTCGTCGCGGGCGCGCGGCGCGGCGCTCTCGGGCACCTTCGTCCTCGGCATCGCGGCGCTCTTCACCCCGCTCGGCGTCGTGTCGGCGCTCTCGGGCAAGCTCCTCGGCAGCGCGCTGTCGAACCACTACGTGGTCATCGGCCTCGCCATCCTCTTCGGCACGCTCGCCTCGTCGATGTTCGGCGCCTTCGAGATGACGCTCCCCGCGAACCTCAACAACAAGCTGAGCACCGTCGGCGGCGTTGGCTACAAGGGGGCGTTCGTCCTCGGCCTCGTCATGGGGCTCATCGCGGCGCCTTGCACCGGCCCGTTCATGACCGGGCTCGTCGCGTACATCGCGACCACCCACGACGTGGCGCTCGGCTCGCTGTCGATGTTCTCCTTCGCGCTCGGCCTCGGCGTCCTCTTCTTCGTCGCCGGCACCTTCGCCGTCAGCCTCCCCAAGGGGGGCGCGTGGATGCTCGGCATCAAGTGGGCGAGCGGCGTGGTGCTCGCGTACATGGCGCTCGCCTACCTGCGTGACGGCTTCCCGGCCATCCACAACGCGGTCGCCACCTCCAACGTCACCGTGGGCGCCGTCGCCGGCGTGCTCCTCGTGATCGGCCTCGCGCTGGGGATCGTCCACGTGCTCGCCGAGCGTCGTCGCTCGCCCATCGCGCACCTGTCGAAGCCGATGAAGCTTGCCTCCATCCTCCCGGCGGTCGTCGGCGCCTTCCTCTTCCTCACCTGGCGCGACGCGCACGAGGCGGACACCTCGGTCGCCATGGCCGTCGCCGGCGCCGACGCGCACCCCATCGCCTGGAAGAACAAGGAGGACTCGGTCATCGCCGAGGCCTCGCAGGCGAAGAAGCCGGTCATCATCGACTTCGGCGCCACCTGGTGCGCCGCCTGCAAGGAGCTCGACGCGCGCACCTGGCCGGATCCGCGGGTGCAGCAGGCGGCCGGGCGCTTCGTCGGCCTGAAGATCGACGCGACCGACGACGACGACCCCGAGGTGAAGCGCCTCGAGACCAAGTACAAGGTGCTCGGCCTGCCGACCGTCGTGGTCCTCGGCAGCGACGGCTCGGAGAAGCTCCGTTACAACGAGTTCGTTCCGCCGGAGCAGCTCGCCGCGGCGGTCAAGGACGTGATGTGACGAAGTAGAGGACGGCGATCAAGACGGCGAGCACCGCGCACGTCGTCGAGATCATCGCCAGCCGCCGCATGCGTTCGCGCTCGCGGAGGCTCACGTGGTGCATGGTGACGGCGCTGGACAGGCTGCCGCGCCCCCGGTCCTCCTCGAGCGCGCTCGACGAGAGGTCGTGAATCGAGAGCGGCGCCAGGTCCGGTGGCCGCGGCGG
>JAMFST010001293.1 GCA_026225435.1 Labilithrix luteola | reverse complement strand
TGTCCGCTCTACCAGGCCGGTGGCTAAGTCCCCACGCCGAACTTGAACGGATAACCGACGTCGCTCGGCGCGTCCGCGGTGGGGAAGTGCCACGTCTTCACCTGGCGCAGGATGCAGCCCTCGACGCGCGCGTTGCCGAGCGTGGAGTTGCCGACCGAGTCGGTGGTGACGGAGCCCGCCGGGTCGATGTGCCAGTTGACGGTGACGCCGCCGCGGAGGTTCGGGCTGCGCTGCGCCTCGATCTCGTAGCAAGCGCGGAGCGCGCCCTGATGGGCGACGACGACGCGACGGATCTGCTCGGCGCTGAGCCCGGCACCGGCACGTGCGCCGCCCGAGCCGACCGCCACCGCGCGCTCGCCGGGGCCGTTGCCGCTGCCATTTCCGCTCCCGTTCCCGCCGCCGCTGCCGCCACCCGAGCCGCCGGTCCCGTGACCGCCGGAGCCGCCCATGCCGAAGCCGCCGTTGCCGCCTCCGGTCTGGATGTTCCCCGATCCGTAGGCGATGCCGGCACCGGTTCCGCCGCCGCCGGCTCCGGCGCCGTGCAGGCCCGTGCCGCTCCCCATGCCGAGGACGGTGGTGGCGGCGTTCATCCCGTTGAGCGCGCTGGCGACGGTCTGGATGGTGCCGAGGGTGTGCTTGATCTCCTCGCCGGCCTCCGAGTTGAGCACGTCGCTGATGCCGCCGAGGCTCGTGGCCGGGTGAATCTCGCCGGCGTACTGCGTCTCCCCCTTGGCCTTGTTGGCGCCGAGCTTTCCTTCGGCCCCCTTGATCTTCTCGCCGTCGGTCTTCTGCTTCTTGTCGGCCTTGGGCCCGTCGCCTTGGCCGCCGCCCTTGTCTTGCCCGGCCTCCGGCGGAGGAGGCGGTTCGATGACCGCGCGCCGCAGCCCGAAACGCGCCGCGAGATCCTCCGGGTTGGTCAGCTCGAGCGGCTTGGCGATCTGGTCCGGCGTCATCAAGGTGCGCAGCACCCCGAGCGCCCCGAAGTGCAGCACGCCGCTGGAGACGAGCGCGAGGAGCGCCAGGAGCTCGACGCTGAGCGCTCCTCCGAGATTCGGCGGCGCCTTGGTGTACTGGAAGAAGATGGACAAAAGTCCATACTGGAGGAGCCCGTGATCACCGGGCATCACCGCTACCGACGCGCCCGTGGCGGCCATCGCCGCCGGATCCTCGTCACGCCCGCGGAGGCGGAGCACACCGGCCACCGCACCCGCCGGATCGAGCTCCCAGCCGCCCGGCGCCGCGCGCAGCGGGCTCGGGGACATGAGCACCCCTTCGGGGATGGGGAACGCCGCCTGCGCATCGTCGCCGAGGAGGAAGGACTGCCCGGGGCTGAGCACCCGCGTCTGCAACACCGTCGTGCCCCACACCGCGGCCACGCGCAGCAGCTGACGTTCCGGTTTCGCCATCGCCATGGTCAGCCCTCGTGCCTCGTAACGTGAGTGCGTCTAGAAGTTAGGATCGTCTTTGGTCTGGGAAAGTTCCGGAAAAAAGGAACGGTGCCCCAGATCGCCAGCGCTGAACTCGGCGCGCACGCGGCGGAGGAAGTAGACGAGCTGCGGGCTCTTCAGGCGCCCTTCGATCTCGAGCTCGCCGAAGCGGAAGACCTTGGCCCCGCCGTCGGCCGTGGTGGTCGTGGCGACCGTTCCCCCGTCGGCGAGCGTGGTCGTGGTGGTGCCCGCCTTGTCGGCGGCGCTGCCTGCCCCAGCTCGCGCCCCCGCGTCCGGGCCCGTTCCGGCACCCGTCGTGGGGGTGGCAGCGTCGACCTTCGGCTTCGCGGTCCCCTTCTTTCGCGGTGCCGCCAGTCCGACGGTGCTCGCGCAGATGGCGCTGGCGAGCGCGAGGAAGAGCACGGTGCGGCGCACCCGGCGCTGCGCGAGCCGCTTGCGACAATCCCCCACGCTCACGACTTGCCTCCACCGGCCGGAGGCGCGGGAGCCGCCGGCGTCGCGTCGGGGGGAGGCGCGCCGTTCTTCGTCGAGGCGAGGTAGCGCTGCGCCTCGGAGCGCGCCGGGTGATCCGCGGGCGCGTCGTCGAGGAAGCGCTGGAACAGGCCGTGCGCCTGGTCCGGCTTCTTGAGGAAGTCCGCGTAGAGCACGCCCAGATTGTACAGCGCGCTCACCGCGTGGGGATCGCGCGCGAGCACCTTTTCCAGGATCTGGCGGGCGTCCTCGTACATCTGCGGATTCTTCGCATCGCCCTGCCCGCGCAGCGCCGCCGCGAGACCGACCTGTGCGTTGGTGTCATCGGGCACCACCGCCAGCGCCGCGCGGAAGTGATCCGCCGCCTTGGCGTACGCGCCGGCGCGCAGGAGCACGAGCCCCATGTCGAGCTGCGCGGTCGTGTCGGTGCGGTCCGCGTCGGTCGCCTTGGAGACGGCGGCGACGGCGTGCGCGTCGTCGCCGGGGGCGTGCGCGATCTGCCCGGTGGCGCGCTCGCCGGCCGCCGACTTCGGGTTGGCGGTGAGCGCTTGCTTGGCGAGGAGCGAGGCCGTGTCCCGCTGCCCCTTGGCGAGGTACGAGAGCGCCAGATCGGCCAGCGCAGCGGCGTCTCCCGGCCGGCGCAGGAGCACCTCGCGCCCCTCGAGGATCGCCTTGTCGTACTGCCCGGCGTCACGCAGCGAGGTCGCGTAGAGCGCGCGCGCGTCGAGCGCCGTCGGGTGCGCCTGCACGAAGCGCGACAGCCCATCGGCCGCCGCCTTGTTCTCGCCGCGACGACGACGCACCTCGGCCAGGGCCACGACGACCTCCTCTTCCTCCGGCGACATCTGCTCGGCCTTGGCCAGATCCGGCTCGGCTCCGGCGAGATCGCCCGCGCTCGCCCGCACCACGCCGAGGTCGAAGCGCGCTTCCCACAGCTGCGGATCGGTGGCGACGGCCTTCACCAGCAGCTCGATGGCCTGCGCCCGCGAGCCCGGATCCTTCGCCAGCACCGCGGCGCGCGCCATCATCGCCACCGCTTGCGGGTTGGCCGGACGGTCGATGGCCACCCCGGGAGAGTTGGCGTCCTTCTTCCCCCCGCAGGCCGCGGCGGAGACGGCGAGCACGAGGCCCAGCACGGAGATCGGCGCGCGCCTCATTGCCCCTTGCCCTTCTTCTTGCTGCTCTTCGTCGGGGTGGTCGCGGGCGCGGCGGCCGGTGCGGTGGTCACCGGGAGCGCGACGCTCGCGCTCTTGCTCGCGTCGTCCTTGCCCGTGACGCCGCGCTGCGGAGCCTCGATGAGCGCCGGCAGCGGCGACGTGCCTTGCGAGCGCACCTCGAAGCCGACCTCGTGCAGCGGCGGATACAGCTCGGCGTTCAGCCGCCCGAGCGCCTCGCGCATCTTCGCTGTCCACTGGTTGTAGATGCCGAGGTCGATCGCCTTTCGCCAGCCGCTCTCGTAAGCGTCGAGCGCGCGCTCCTCGATGGGGACGACGAACTCCTCGATCTGCTGCGAGAAGGCCTCCTTGTCGGCGGCCGAGAGGTTGTCCGGCGGCGGCGAGTCGCGCAGCGACTTCGCGAACGACTCGTAAGCGTGACCCGTCTGGTAGAGCGAGGCCGTCGACCACTCGGCCGAGCCCATGGGCACCACGTCGAGGAACACCGACGCGGCCTCCTTGAGGAGCCCCGCCTTCTCCTTCAGGCGCTTGGCAACGAGCGCGTAGGCGAAGTTCGGCGCGTAGGTGATGGTGCCACGATGCTTGTGGATCGTCTCGAGCCAGAGCCGTGGCGCGCGGACGAAGCTCGCCGTGGGGAGGAAGACCACGGGGATGTCGGTGAAGAGCGGGCCGATGACGAAGCCGA
>JAMFST010001292.1 GCA_026225435.1 Labilithrix luteola | reverse complement strand
GTCGGCCGCCGGTCCCGCGGTGTAGAGCGACAGCTCGAGGAAGGTTGCGTTGGCGCTCGGGCCTTGGGTGACGTCGCTGCAGCTCGCCAGCTCGGCGAGGACGACCTGCAGCTCGCTCCCCTGCGAGACGCTGGTGGTCTCGGAGAGCGCGTTGGTGAGGCCGCTCAGGTCGACGGTACCGAAGGACCCCAGGCTGGTGACCGTCCCCTCGGTGTCCGCCACCTCGGCGTCGCTGGCCGCATCGGAGACGGTCGCCCCGTCGAGCGGCGCTCCGGCGTCGGTCGTGGCGAGGCCGATGCCGCCATCGGTCTTCGTGGTGCCGCCGGATGACGGATCGTCCGAGCTGCAGGCGGCGACCATCACCAGCGGCGCGGCAACGACGCCAACTACGAGTCGCAGGCATTTCATCCGCGCAGTCTATCCCCGTCGGTCCCAGAGCACCGAGAGGGTGGTCAGAAACCGCCGATACGGCCGTAAAGCTAGGGAGGGCGAGGGAGCCGTACTTATGTACGGCGACCGACCCCGACCGACGATTTGCGGCCGTATCGGCGGTTTATGGCCGCCCTCTCATCCGACGCAGCGGTTACGTCCGCCCTGCTTGGCGGCATACAGAGCCACGTCTGCCGCCTTGTGCAGGGCGAGCGCGCTCTCCAGGGTCGTGTCCCAGCCGGCGACGCCGAGGCTCACGGTGCAGCGGATGATGCGGCCCTCGGACTGCACGGGGAGCGCCTCGACGATGCGCCGCACCTTCTCCGCGGTGACGCGCGCGCCGGCCAGGCCGACCTCGGGGAGGATGATGCAGAACTCCTCGCCGCCGACGCGAGCGAAGATGTCCTGCTGCCGCAGCCGCGGACGGACCGCGAGGGCCATCTGCCGCAGGACCGCGTCGCCCGAGAGGTGCCCGTAGGTGTCGTTGACCTTCTTGAAGTGGTCGAGATCGATGGCGATGAGCGACAGCTCGCGGCGGTAGCGATTGGCGCGGCCGAACTCGCGCTCCAGCGCCTCGCCGAAGTAGCGCTTGTTGTGCGTCTGCGTGAGGGCATCCACCGTCATCAGGCGGTAGATCTCCTCGTGATAGTTGGCCTCGATGTTGTCGCCGGCCATGAACTTCAGGATCGAGCTACCGATCTTGATCTGGTCCCCGTCGCGCAGCGCGTGGACCGAGCTCACCTGGACGTCGTTGACGAAGGTGCCGTTGGTCGAGCCCATGTCCTCGACGGTGAAGCGCTCACCGGAGAACGAGATGCGCGCGTGCTGCCGGCTGACCGACTCCTGGTCGATGGGCAGATCGCTCTTGGCCGAACGGCCGACCAGGAAGGGGGCGCGGCCCAGCTGCGCGCGCCGCCCCAGCTCCGGCCCGTAGATGACCACCAGGCAGGCGTCCTGGAACCCGGTCTTGGGGTTGCGGGCGATGATCGCCTCCCGCTGGGTCATAAGGGTCATTTCCCCCGTCGGGATGTCGACAGGCGATCGCCCGAACGAACTTGGGCGGAAGGCCAAGCGATCAAGCAGCGAATTGGGCTTTGGACTTGACCGAGACGTTCAGGGCGGCGCCGGAAGCAGCCCTGTG
>JAMFST010001291.1 GCA_026225435.1 Labilithrix luteola | reverse complement strand
GGTCGAACACGGCCAGCACGTCGCCCTGCTTGACCGCCTGCCCCTCGACGACGTTCACCTGCATCACCTGGCCGGCAAGCTCCGCGCTCAACGTCGCCTGCCCGCCCGCCCGGGTGATCACCCGCCCGTCGGCGTGCACGCGCGGCCTCACCGGCGCGGACGGCGGAGCGACGGTCGCCGCGGCTGCCGCCTTGACCCGCAGATGGCGCATCCCGGCGACGCCGACGACACCGGTGAGAGCGAGCGCTCCGACGAGACCGACGCCGCTGACGACATGACCGACCTTCATGCCGGCGATCAGAGCAACCGATGTGCCGGCGGCGCAGCGCAGGCAGAAAGCAGCGATCTTCGCGGGCGCAGCGGAGCCTGCGACCTCGGAGGTCGCGCCGACGCCGCGGGCCGCGACCTCGCAGACCGCGGGGTGCCGGCCGTCGCGGCGAAGCGCGGCTTCGTCAGGAGTCTCTCCCCGGCGGCGCTGTCCTTGCACCGTGGTCTTCCGGAGGCACCCGATGACTCACTCTCTCACGCACGCCGCGATGTCTGCCGTCCCCTCGCTACGCCGCCTCGTCGTCCGTCGCTCGCTGCGCTTCTCCGAGTCGGACATCGCCGGCGTCACGGTGAAGATCGCCGACACCGCCGACGAGGTGCTCGGCGCCGCCGCGCTCGTCCACGATGCCTACGTCGCCCGCGGGCTCCTCGAAGAGCACCCCTCGGCCACGCGGGTGACCGCTCACGCCGTCCTCCCCACGACGCACACCCTCGTCGCCAAGATCGGCGAGCGCGTCGTGGGCGCCATCTCGATGGTGAAGGACGGACCGATCGGCCTCCCGCTCGAGGGCGTGTACCGCGCCGAGGTCGAGCAGCTTCGCGCCGCGGGGGACCGCCTCGCCGAGGTGGGCAGCCTGGCCATCGCGCCGGAGCACCGCAACGTGGGGCTCGTGCAGCTCCTCTACCGCTACGTGTTCGACGTCGCTTCCGCACGCGACGTCGACCGCTTCGTCATCGCCGTCCATCCTCGCTCGGAGAGCGCCTACAGCACCCCGCTCCTCTTCGAGCGCTTCGGCGGCGAGCGGCATTACCCGGGCCTCAACGGCTGCGCCCGCAGCGTCGGGCTCACCGTCTCCTTCGCCAACCTGGCCGAGCGCATGCGCGCCACGTTCGGCGAGGAGGAGATCACCGGCAATCCCTATTACGTGTATTCAGCACGCAAATGGGAGCACCTCGCCCCCATCTCCACGAAGCCGATGCGCGGTGTCGACCAGCGGGTCCTCGCCCGTGCGCTCGTCGCCGCCCGCCCCGACGTGTTCGAGGAGCTGTCGCCCAGCGTGCTCGCCGAGATCCGCCGCGAGATCCCCGGCGTCCCCCTCCCCCGCGGATCCGGCGCGGCGATGCGGTTGACGCCGTCGTGGTGGACCTCCCAGTTCGCCCCCACCTGAAGCCTGGCCATGAGCGACCACTCGATCGACGACAGGGCCATCGACACCACTGGCGGCAAGACGAAGGAGGAGATCGCCGAGGCGTATCGCTCCGAGCCGTGGTGGTACGACGTGCGCGGGTTCTTCATTCTGCTCTTCGCCTACAACAGCAGCCTCGGCGCCATGATGCGGCAGTTCGGCCCGAACTACGGCTCGAACCACCTCGAAGTAGCCTGCGGAACGGGCACCCTGCTCGAGATGGTGCTGAAGTGGCGCAAGCGCCGCCGCTTGCCGCCGACGCGCGTCACCGGCGTCGACTATGCCGAGTCGATGCTCGCCGGGGCCGTCCGCCGCTTCGCTGGCCGGTCGGACGTCAGCTTCCAGCACGCCGACGCCGCGGCGCTGCCCTTCGCCACCAACTGGTTCGACAGCGCCAACATCGCCAATTCCCTGCACTGCCTGCCCAACGTCGATGCCGCGCTGAAGGACATCTGCCGCGTCCTGAAGCCCGGCGGCACCTTCGCCGCCAACGTGCTGCTCCACCCGCGCGGCGGCTGGCCGCTGAAGAACGTCGCGCAACGGATCGACGACTGGGGGATGCGGAAAGGCATCCTCTACACGCCGTACGAGAAGGACGACATCCGCGCGCGCATCGTCGCCGCCGGGTTCGAGCTGGTCAGCGAGGAGGTCTCGGGCAACTGCTACAACGTGATCATGCGCAAGCCGTGATGGATCGCGTGCGCGCTTGACAGTCCGACGCGTCGGACTATCCTCGGGACATGAGCATCGACATGGAGCGACTCGTCGGCCCCGAGCACGTCCACGGCTCGCTCTACACCGACGAGCAGCTGTTCCAGCTCGAGCTGGAGAGGATCTGGGCGCGCACCTGGGTGTACGTCGGTCACGAGTCGGAGATCCCGAAGCCCAACGACTTCGTCATGAAGTCGATCGGTCTCGAGGAGGTCCTCATGATCCGCGACGCGCAGGGCGTGGTGCGCCTGCTGCACAACAAGTGCCCCCACCGCGGCAACCGCGTCTGCGTGCAGAACCACGGCAACGCGAAGCTCTTCACCTGCGCGTACCACGGGTGGGTCTTCGACAACGAGGGCACGCTCCGCGGCACGCCCTTCCCGTCCGGGTACGATCTCAAGGGCGGTGATCGCGCCGCGCTCGGGCTCGGGCAGGTCGCGCGGGTCGCGTCGTACAAGGGCTTCGTCTTCGGCAGCCTCGCGGCCGAGGGCCCCACGCTCGAGGAGCACCTCGGCGGCGCGAAGAGCGCCATCGACGACATGGTGCGGAGCTCGCCGCAGGGCGAGGTCGAGCTGACCGCCGGCTTTCTCAAGCACAAGGTCCGCGCCAACTGGAAGTTCCTCGTGGAGAACGAGACCGACGGCTACCACCCGCGCGTGGTCCACGCCTCCATCTTCGAGGTGGCCAAGAGCGGCATCGGGGCGCTGTACGGCGACACCTCCACCGCGGTGACGCGCTACTTCGGCAACGGGCACTCGGAGCTCGACCTGCGGCCGGAGTTTCGCCGCATCGGCAAGCCGCTCGGCTGGTTCGGCACCAGCGCCGATCGCCTGCCCGAGTACGTGGCCAGCATGAAGGCGGCCTACGGCGAGCAGAAGGCGAACGAGATCATGATCGACGGCGTGCGCCACGTCATGATCTTCCCCAACCTCTTCAT
>JAMFST010001290.1 GCA_026225435.1 Labilithrix luteola | reverse complement strand
CGCTCGGGAACCTGATGAAGGAGCGCGACCTGTCCGGCTTCCGCGCGCTCTACCTGGCGGGCGAGCGCTGCGATCCCGACACGCTCACCTGGGCCGAGAAGCTCCTCGGCGTGCCGGTGGTCGATCACTGGTGGCAGACGGAGACCGGCTCACCGATCACCGCCTCGCCGCCCGGCGACGTCCCGGTCCGCGTCGGCTCCGCCGGTTTGCCCATGCCCGGCTTCGATCTCCGCGTCCTCGACGCGGCCGGCGAGGAGGTCCCCCGCGGCACCATCGGCACGCTCGCTCTGCGCCTTCCCCTCGCGCCCGGCTGCTTGCCGACCTTGTGGAACGACGACGCGCGCTTTCTCACCAGCTACCTGTCGGACTACCACGGCCACTACACCACCGCCGACGCCGGCTACGTCGACGAGGACGGCTACGTCTTCGTCATGAGCCGCACCGACGACATCATCAACGTGGCCGGCCACCGCCTCTCCACCGGCGAGATGGAGGAGGTGCTCTCCTCGCACCCGTCGGTCGCCGATTGCGCCGTCATCGGCATCCGCGACGAGATCAAAGGCGAGCTCCCCTTCGGCATGGTCGTCCTGAAGCAGGTCGAGGGGGGCCCCAGCGCGGAGACGGTGGTCGAGGACGTCATCCGCATGGTGCGCGATCGCGTCGGCCCGGTCGCCGCGTTCAAGCGCGCGGTGGTGGTGACGGCGTTGCCGAAGACGCGCTCGGGCAAGACGCTCCGTCGCACCTTGCGGCAGATGGCCAACGGAGATCCCTGGGAGGTCCCGGCGACGACCGAGGACGCGAGCATGCTCGACGGCCTCGCGAAGCAGCTCACGCCTGCGAAGCCTGGCTGAACGCGATTTCGTCACGGCCGGCCGCCCCGGGCGCCACTCAAGGGGCATGAAAGCTCGACAGGCTCGTGTCGCCCCGCTCCTCATCCCCATGCTCGTCGGCGGAGGCTCCCTCACCGCGTGTGGAAGCTCCGGCGACCCGGGATTCCTCCCCTCCCCGACCACCAACGTGGCCGAGAACTACGCTCGCCCGACCTACACCGCCGAGCAGGTCACGGCCGCGCGCGCGCAGTGCGACTCTCCGCGCGGCGCCACCGTTCCTTTCGCCTCGATCCTGCACGAGGCCTCGCTGCTCGCCGGCTCCTGGCTGGTCTGCCCGTCGACGGACGATGGCGGCCCCGGGCAGTACCCCCTCTTCGGCCCTTACGCGGGGCTGCGCTTCACGCTCGGCGGCGGGATCATCACCATGGTCGACGACGCAGACGGCGGCGTCGGTGTGCCCGGCGACGGGATCGCGTCCTTGTTCGCCGCGTACACCCTCGAGCCCTTCCCGGGAGAGCGCGAGGACGACGTCTCCGGCCAGGTCACGTCCCCGTACGTCGGAGGCTTCCCCGCCTTCGAGACGACTCCGCACCGGCTCACGTTCGCAGACACCAGCGGCGCGCTCGTCTACCTCGGCCCGTGACCCTGGACGCGCGCCTCGGCCAGATCGAGCTCGCGCTCCACCGTGCGCAAGGTGTCGTCGGAGATCTTGTTCCCGTCGCGCAGCGCCACCAGCGCGCGGCGCTCCTCCTGCACGACCTTCGTCGCGAGATCGCGCAGCCGCACGTAGGTGCCGGTCTCGAACGAGGGATGCTCGGCGGTCTCCTTCGCGCGCGACGCCACCGCGCTGAGACGATGCCGGTAGCGGTGGACCAGGT
>JAMFST010001289.1 GCA_026225435.1 Labilithrix luteola | reverse complement strand
GCCGCGACCGCCGCCGCCGAAGCTCGAGACGAGCGTGGTGTGCCAGTCGCCGGGGGAGGTCGTCGTGGTGCGCGACCAGACCGTGTCCGCCACGACGGGGCTGCCGTCGAGGAGGGTCTTGTCGGCGCCGGGGACGTTGGTCGCGAGCAAGCTGATGTCGGCCGGCGGGAGGAAGGTGAAGAACTCCGGCGTGTCGGTGCTGGATTTGTAGTCGGCGTTGAAGGCGTGGAGCGCGCCGTCGGTGCTCTCCACGTAGATGGTGTTCGGGCGCGTCGCGTAGGTCTGCGCGAAGGAGCGGTAGCTGGTGTCGCTGAGGGCGAGGCTGGGAGCCGACACGTACGCCGGGACCGAGTTGATGATCGGCCCGAGCGCGACGTTGGAGCGGCTGGTCGAGTAGCTGTACGCGGTGGAGCCCGTCGGCCCGGGGATCTGCGCGGAGGTGGGCACTCCCAGGCCGGCGTAGAACTCCGCGGCGTAGAGGGCGCAGTGCTGGTCATCGAGGTGAGCGCCGCTCACCGGGTCGGCGGGGCACTGGTAGCCGCTGCTGATCTGGAAGTCGCGGTGTTGCTGCGTACTGTTCGGCGGCGTGAAGATCGAGAAACCACCGCTGAGGGCCTCGGTCGCGCTGGTGGAGGCGAGGCCGTCGGCGACGCTCGCGATGTACGGCCGGAGCGAGGTGGTGTCGGTCGCCGTGGTCGCGGTGTTCGTCGTGGTGGCGACGAGGAAGTTGCGCGAGGCCGAGGCGCCGCCCGAGCTGATGAGCGTCCCGAAGTCGGTGGTCGTGTCGGTGATACCGTCGCAGCCGATCGAGTTGCGCACCAGCGACCCGGACCAGGGCCTGGTCGCCGCGGTGATGGTGGTGTTCGTCTCGAAGTTGCCGGTGTTGTAGCTGGCGGTGAAGTAGACCTGCTCGGCCGTGGTGGTGCCCGAGTTGCCGTAGGCGGTGGCGAAGACCGGCACGACGTGCGAGGACGCCTGGCGAGTCACGGCCGAGAGGATCTGGGCGAAGGTGCCGTTGAGGTCCGCGGCGTTGTCCGCGAAGAACGGAGCGAAGACGCCGCCGCTGCCGTTGCAGGCGATGTTGATCAGGTTGCAGCACGCCTGCTCGGGCGTGCCGGTGGTGCTGCCGTAGCCGCCCGTGGGGCAGAGGTTGGCGGTGCAGATCCCGGCGCCGGCCTTCTGCACGACCTGGCTGCACGTCTCGTTGGGGACGCCGTCCGGACCCGTCAGCGTCTGGAAGCCGAAGCCGATGACGAAGGTGGTGACCTTGTTGAAGGTGCCCGACGAGGTGCAGGCGCCGCTGCCGCCACCCGGGCCGCCGTAGCAGAGGTCCTTGGCGATGGCCTGCGGCGGCTCGAACGGGCAGGTGTTGTTGCCCATGACCGCCGAGCAGGTGGGCTGCAGGTCGAGGTTGGCGCCGCCGTCCGTGAGCAGGATGATGTACTGGTCGCGGCAGCCGTGGGCGCTTCCCACCACGCTGTTGACGAACGGATCGCTCTGCTCGGGCCCGGTGGGGTCGAAGCGGAAGTAGTTACGAGCGTCGGTCAGCATGCCGGCGATCGGGGTGGCGCCGTACGGGCGCACCGAGGCGACGACGTACTTCACCTGGTCGTTGGTCGACTCCTGCGCGGTGAGCGGCGCGCGGCCATCGGGGAACTGGACCATGCGCCCTTCCCACGGCGGCGCGGCGGGGTTACGCGCGCCGACCTCGTACGCAGAATAGAGACCACAAGCCACCGAGGGCGACCCCAGGGACGAGAGGAACGGGGAGGTGCCGTAGCAGGTCGACGCTTGATCGGTCGGGTTGCACGCGGTGACCGTCGGCCAGCCGACGCCGGGGGAGTCCCAGCCCGGGAAGTAGCTCCAGAGGCCCTGCGCCGCGTTGACCGCGATGGTCTGCAGGGTGCCCGAAGTGTTCACACCGACCCCGGGATCGAGGTCGTTGTCGAAGGTCATCAGACCGAAGCGCACGAGATCGCGGACGGCGTCGATGTTGCCGTCGCCGTTGAGCGCGAAGTTGCAGTTGTCCAGCGGGCCGGACGCCCCCACGTTCACCTTTCCCAGGGCCGTGTGCAGCGTGCCGGGCTGCAGCATGGAGAACATGTTGGTGAAATTGTACGAGGTCGGCGGGTCCGACGTGGACGCAGCCGGGGTGCCGATGCCGAGCGTGGTGCCGGTGGTCCCGGTGGCCATCTGCCCCGGACTGAGCAAGCAGTAGGCGCCCTTGTTGGCGTCCCAGCTGACCATGCGGTGGTAGTTGACCGAGTAGCCGATGTCGAAGACGGGTTGCCCGTTCAGGCGGTACTCGTTGTCGAAGTCGCTGCCCGCGGTGCGAGCCATCTCGTAATAGTAATAAGGGGCACCCGTCGTGGTCGTGACGTTGGGGGTGGCCAGGATCGGGCTGCCGCTCAGGGCGGTGATGATCGAGCCCCACTTGTTCGCCGACGGGTGCGTCGTGTTGGCGACCGCGGAGCACGGGACGCCGGTGTCGGGCGTGCAGGGGAGCGCCGTGCTCGTCGGCGAGTCGATCGTGTTGTCGCTCCAGTACTCCATCGAGCCCGACGTATCGAGCAAGAGGAGGACGTTGGGGACGGGCGGCTGGATGATCGTCGCCGGCGCGGCCATCGCCGGACGCTGGTCACTGCCGAGCACACCGAGCACGCTCGACGCGACGACGAGGGCGAGCCCCGTCCGCCGCGTCGCTCGCGGATTGAGGTGACCGAAGTGGGTACTCGCAGAACGACGCGCCATGGCTGTCTCCTTCACTCTCGTCTTCGAAGTCTTCGGCGTGCGCGTCAGCACGGTGTGCTCGAGTTGCAGGGGATCGGGCCGACGATGAGGTGGCCGCGCCCCTGGTGCACGATGTTGGCGCTCGTCCCGGTGCTCGTCCCCGTGTGCATGTGCAGGATGCCGTAGGTGGTGAGCGTCACCAGGCGGAAGGCCGTGGTCCCCTGGCCGTAGCCGGCGGGCTGGGTGAGCGGCTCGTCCGCGTTGGTCATCTCGGTGAAGAGGTCGACGTTCGCCTGGTACGTGCGGCCCGGCGTGCTCCACATGATGGGCGCCGCGCTCCCCTGGCTACCGCTGGTGCTGGTGTACACGGCGAGCGGCATGCTCAGGCAGGCCTTCGTCTGCGCCGTCTCGGTCGGGGGGACGTTGGCCAGCGCCTGGCAGTTGTTGAGCGGCTTGGTCGAGTCGTAGGCAGAGCAGGTCAAGGGCGACGAGCAAGGGCCGAGGGTCTCTGCCTGGCCGATCAGCTTGGCCGCCCCCGAGTTGAGGCTGGCCATCGCCGCCGAGAGCGCCCACTGCTGGATGCCCTCGGTCATGTTCACGCGGGTCATGTAGCCGCTGGCCTTCACCTCGGAGCGCGTCGCGCTGAGCGCGTACAGACCGAGCGACGCGAGGAGCGCCAGGGTCATCGCGGTGATGAAGATGATCGCCCCGTCCGCCCGCCGCCGCGCCGCGGCCCGCAGACGAGCCGGACGCGACGAACGAACCTCACGCGACGAGGAGACTGGCGAAGCGATCTTCATGGGTAGGTGGCGTTTCCCTGATTGGTGAGGACGACCTCGCTGACCAGCGTGCGGACGCGCGCGTACTGCCCCGCGTCCCCGACCTGGAGCCGGTACATGTACGGCGAGGTCGTGTTGCTCGGGTCCGGGTAGATGTCGAGCGCGCGGTCGGGAGTGGAGGCGCGCGAGGAGAGCCGGATGCCGATCGAGCGCACGCGCTGCGGTGCGGGAGATCCTGACGGGGGCAGGGTGGCCGCCAGCGCCTTGGTCGTGGCGGTGATGGGCCCGGCCCACTTCTCGATGCCGCCGTCGTCGAACGGGAGCGCGTTGATCTGCGGGCCGGCGTCGGCGTTACCCGCGGGCGTGGAGTCCACGCTGCCGGTGAACTTCATGTCGATCATGTACTCGGCGATGACCTCGCCGTTCTGGTTGTCCGGCCCCCCGACCTCGTTCCCCTGGTAGTCGAGGAAGGTGCGAATCAGATCGTACTTCTTGGGATCGCCGGTGGGGTTGAGGAGCGTCGACGAGGACTTGGCGATGCGCCAGCGCACCGTGTGCACCGGGTTGATGATCATCCCCTCGCCGAGGCTCGTCTTGGCGAGCGACGTGGCGGGGGCGAGATCCACGTAGAGGTTGCCGCCGGTGTAGCCGGCGTTGCAGACGAGGACGTACTGCTGCGGGAGCGGGATGATCGTGGAGTTGCGGTCCTGGACGCGGGCATAGAACAGCGTCGACGGCGAGGTGACGCCCACGCCCGTGTTCGGGAGGAACATCAGGCGGAAGGCGCGGTCGGCGTCGATGCCCGGCCCGCCGTCGATGCTCCCCACGCGGTAGGCCGCGTCGGTGTTCGAGACGATCAGCCGCTGGCCTCCGCAGCCAACGGCGCCGCCCTGCGTCTGCACCGAGTAGTAGTCGCCGTTGGACGACAGGTTGCCGGTGATCTCGATGGCGTCGGGCGAAGGGTAGGTCGCCGGGATGTCCATCGACGAGCCCGAGGCAAAGCCCGACGTTCCCGCGAGGTAGTTGGTGGTCGCCGTCGAGCCGCCGGAGATGATGCGCACGCCCGCCATCTGGGTCAGGTACGGCTTCAGGGAGCCGGCGGCGACTGCGAAGGTGGCGGCCGGATCGGCGACGGCGT
The DNA here is from genome assembly GCA_026225435.1 of Labilithrix luteola. Classification (GTDB taxonomy): domain Bacteria; phylum Myxococcota_A; class Polyangia; order Polyangiales; family Polyangiaceae; genus JAMFST01. Next base: position 3,122 of record JAMFST010001289.1, on the reverse strand, counting down.
TGGGGCTCGCCATCATCGAGGCGCGGGAGATGTCGGCGCGCAGGCGGTCCATGGCGACACGCACGCCCGACTCGGCGGTGATGATGCGCGCCTCCTCGTGGAAGGTGTTGGTCACCTCCTTGGAGAGCGCCACCACCGTCGTGCCCACGATGAGCCCCATGGCGAGCGCCACCATCAGCTCGACGAGGGTGAAGCCGCGTCGCAACCTGCGCCCCAGCCGGCCGATCATTGTCCCATTCCTCCCTGCAGGAGCACGGTCATGCTCACCCCGTGGTACGTGTTCGCGCCGCCGTCGACGTCCACCGCGGCGAGCGACGACGCGCTCGTGCAGAAGCTCGGATCGGGCGCGGAGCCGATCTTGCGCGGCCAGATGACCCGGACGGTGGCCTGTACCAGCTTCGGCGTGGCGGGAGAGACGGCCGTGTCCTGGAAGCACTCGGAGATCTCTGCGCAGTAGACGACGCCGGGCGGCGTGACGGTGCTGGTCGATCCCGGCGGCCGATCGTGGCCGAACATGTCGAAGGCGTAGCTGCGCCCGTCGACGTTGCCGCTCAGCGCAACGACCGGGCTCAGCGTGCCGGGGAGGACGAAGGTGGGCGTGTAGGCCGGGGACGTGCCGCAGGTGACGTTGACGTAGTTGTTGTTGAGATAGGTCGTGTTGGAGTCGCGGGTGTCCGTCGTCCGGGTGGGGGAGACGGTCTTCCAGTTCAGCGCGTCGCGCTGGAGGCGCGCGACCCAGTCGAAGGCGACCTGCGTGGCGACGTCCTGCTGTCGCGCGTCGGCGTCCCCCTGCACGCTGGTCCGCTCCATGGCCACGACGGCGGCGGCGCCGATGGCGAAGAGGGTCATCGAGATGGCCACCTCCACCATCGTGTAGCCGCGCGCAGAGCTCACCTTCCTCACCAGGGCCCTCACGTGGAATACAGGCGGGTGGCGCCGCTGGGCATGACGAGCACGTTGCGCGTCGGGCCCTTGTAGGTGGTGGTGCTGCTGCCACCGACGTCACGCTTCACGGTGAAGACGGTCGGCTGCATCGTCGCCTCGGTGAACACCGGATTGGTCGGGCTGCCGCTGGACGTCGTGTACATCCTGCCGGACGGGGTGAAGCAAAAGGCGAACGTTCCGCTGTTCGCTGCGGTCCCCGTACCCTGGGTGACGAACAGGTGGACGTGCGCGTCCTGATCCAGCTGCTCCTGCATGTTGTAGCCCTCGATGAGCACCGGGTGCGGCGCGCTGGTGCCCGTGGCCGTGGTGTCCCAGCTCGACGGCTGGGTGCAGGCCGCCATGGTGGCCTGGCCGCCGGAGACGCTGCCGAAGGTGCCCGCGCCGAAGGTCGACTCGAACTCCTGGAAGACGCCCTGGTTGGTGCTCGTCGTGTTGTCGAAGGTCAGGGTGATCATCACCGCCGCCTGGTCGCCGACGGCGCGGGAGCGGGCGTTCTTGAAGAGCATCATGATGGTCGCGGCGTCCTCGTAGGCCCGGCGACCGCGCTTGGCTTCGAGCATGGCGGGGGTGGCCATCACCGCGAGGAGCGAGACGAGGATCACGACGACCATCAGCTCGATGAGCGTGAAGCCGGCCTGCCTGACGCCGGCTTGCCTGACGAGAGACGGGCGCACGCGTCGACGCGGCGGAGACGAGACGGGAGCCATCGGTCTGCCATGAGCAACGCGCGTGCCCCGTCGGGCGCCGCGACGGGAACGGATGGAAAGGTGCCGCTTTCGAGGGTAGCTCGGCGGGAGGGGTCGCGGCTGGGCTGCGCCCGCTCACGAAACGTTGCGCCGCTCCGCAAAAAGGTGCGACCGCGTGGTAGACGCGTTGCCCACATGCAAGCACGTCATCTCCTCATCGGGCTCGCTCTCACCGTCGGCGGCCTCGCCGGTTGCGACAAGGGTAGCGAGGATCACGGCGCACCTCCCCCTCCTCCTTCTCCGACCGCGCCCAGCGCCGTCGCGAGCGGTGCAGCCGGTGGGGATGGCGGCGGCGGCGCGAACGCGTGCGCCAGCGGCGGCGGCACCGACTCCGATGACGTGAGCGCGCCATTCTTCCCGCGCACGTTGGCGCCGGCGGCCAACTTCTGTCTCGACACGGCGGACAGTGTCCGCACCTTCGGCGATCGCGGCAAGCTCACGCTCGGCGACGTGTGCACCACCGGCTTCGACGGCGAGTGCGAGGTGTACAAGAGCTACGGGTTGAAGCGCACCGTCACCCTCCGCTACATCGGCGCGGCCGGCGGCAGCGGAGCGACCGTCGAGGTGGTGCTCTCCCAGTTCGACAGCGTCACCGGCGCCTACGGCATGTTCACCAAGCGGGTCATCGCCGACAGCGATCCGACCGATCCCACCGCCACCAAGCCGCTCCCCGATCTGACGCGCAGCGCGGCCGACGCGCTCGGCGCGATCGGCACCGGCAAGGCGTACGTCTGGAGAAATGATCAGCTGCTCGAGCTGACCTACAACGACGAGAACGCCTCTCCGGAGCAGCTGGCCAAGGACGCGACCCCGGTGCTCATCGCGCTCGGCAAGCAGGTGGCCGGCCGTCTCCCCGCGGGCCAGCTCCCGGCCTGCGCGGTGGCGCTCCCCTCGGCGCACCTGGTGCCGAACGGCATCCAGTTCTTCAAGAAGGACCTGCTGGGCATCCCTGGCGCCGGTGCCGGCGCGGTCGGCTACTACGTCGACGGCGCCAAGCGCTGGCGCGCCATCTCGATGGTCGATGCCGACCAGGGGAAGATCAAGGCGCAGTTCAGCGCGCTCCACGCCAAGCCGGGAGCGCTGCCGGTGACCGGCGTGGCCGGCGCCGACGAGGCGTTCCACGTCGTCTACCAGGTGTCGAAGGAGTCGCCGAAGACCGAGTGGCTGGTCTCCCGCAAGGGGAGCCAGGTGCAAGGGGTCGGCGACGAGGAGTTCGCGCTCAAGTCGGATCTCACCCCGGACGCGCTCGCCAAGGCGCGCCTGTCGAAGGACGACGCGCTCGGCTTCCTCAACGCCTGGCCGGTCACGCCCGCGGGGGCGTCGGTGCCGGTGACCGGGGACGCGGGCGCCGGGAAACCAGGCCTCGTGGGCGCCTCCGCCGATTCCGGCGCTCCTCGCCGTTGACTGCGGATATCCTGCCGCTTACCTTCG
>JAMFST010001288.1 GCA_026225435.1 Labilithrix luteola | reverse complement strand
GGGGTGCGCAAGGCGGTGCAGGAAGGAATGAGCCTCACCGTCGACGACGCCGTCGCCCTGCCCCCCGGCGCGCTGCCGAAGACGTCGAGCGGGAAGCTGCAGCGATCCAAGACGCGCGAGCTTTACGAGGCGGGCGAGCTCGCCAAGCGCACGGGCGCCAAGCAGCGCAACACCGCGGAGCTGGTGAAGGAAGCGGCCAAGAGCCAGCTCAGCTACCTGAAGCTCGCCGTGCTCTCGACGCGCCGGAAGAAGTAGAACTGCCGTCGCGGGAGCGCTAAAACGGCCATCCTCAAGGAGACGAGCATGGCCAAGTCACTCGCGAACACGAAGACTCACCAGAACCTCAAGGACGCCTTTGCCGGCGAGTCCCAGGCAAACCGTCGTTACCTCTACTTCGCACAGGTCGCGGACATCGAGGGGCTCCCGGAGATCGCGGGCAACTTCAAGGAGACCGCGGACGGCGAGACCGGTCACGCGCACGGTCACCTGAAGTACCTGCAGCAGGTCGGCGATCCGGCCACCGGTCTGCCCATCGGCAACACCGAGAAGAACCTCGCCGCCGCCATCCACGGCGAGACGCACGAGTACGAGACGATGTACCCGAGCATGGCCAAGGCCGCGCGCGAGGAGGGCTTCGACGACATCGCCGAGTGGTTCGAGACCCTCGCGAAGGCGGAGAAGAGCCACGCGGGCCGCTTCCAGAAGATGCTCGAGACGATGAAGTGATTCACGGCGGGCACGGTCGGTACGACGTGCCCGCGCTGTCCGTCTGACTGCCGTTCCGCAGCACGAGCTCGAGGTTCGCGACCGCATGAAGATCCAGCCGAAGCCGGCGCGGCCGCCCGCGCTCGATCCCAACGACGCGCGGTACTGGGACGAGCGCGATCTCGAAGGGGAGATGAAGCGGGTCTTCGAGATCTGCCACGGCTGCCGCATGTGCGTCGGCTTCTGCGGCTCGTTCCCCGACATGTTTGGCCGGATCGACCGGGACATCGAGAAGAAGGGGGCCGATGGCTCGGAGCTGACCAACCTCGACGACTTCCGCTCGGTCACGGATCTCTGCTGGCAGTGCAAGCTGTGCTTCATCGAGTGCCCCTACACGGTGGACCAGAAGCACGAGTGGGCGGTCGACGTGCCGCGCCTGTTGATGCGCTTCAAGGCCAACGACGCCAAGCGCAACGGCGTGACGTTCCAGGACAAGGTGCTCGGCGAGCCGGGCAAGCTGGGGGCGATGGCCTCGGGCTTCATGGCGCCTGTCGCCAACCTGATCACCTCGAGCCAGCTGCTGCGCAAGGTGCAGGCGAAGGTGACCGGCATCTCCGCCGAGTTCCCCGTGCCGCCCTTTGCCAGCACCACGTTCGAGAGCTGGATGAACAAGCGCACCCCGCTCGAAGGGGCCGGGACGCTGGGCGAGGTGGCGATCTTCTCGACCTGCATGGGCGACTACAACTTCCCCAGCATCGCCGCCAGCGCAGTCCGCGTGCTCGAGAAGAACGGCTACTCGGTGACGCGGCCGGAGCAGGTCTGCTGCGGCATCCCCAACCTCGACGGCGGGGACATCGACGCGGCGCGAGAAAAGGCTCGTACGAATGTCCAGAGCCTCTTGCCCCACGTGCGCGCGGGCAAGCTGGTGGTGACGGTGCAGCCGACCTGCGGCTACACCATCAAGAAGGAGTGGCCAGAGCTGCTCGGCACCGCCGAAGGGCGTGAGGTGGCCGCGGCGACCGTCGACATCATGGAGCTGCTCGAGCGGCTGCGGCGCGAGAAGAAGCTCAATCGCGAGTTCAAGAGCGGCCTGGGCAAGGTCGCCTACCACGCGGCCTGTCACCTGCGCGCGCAGAAGATCGGCTTCCCTGGCGCACGCATCCTCGGGCTGCTCCCCGACACGGAGGTGGAGATCGTGGAGAAGTGCTCGGCCGTCGACGGCACCTGGGGGATGAAGAGCCAGTACTACGAGATGGGCCGGCGCTACGCCCGCAAGCTCGCCAGCGGCATCGAGAACGCCGAGGCGGCCACCGTGGTCACCGACTGCGCGCTGTCGGCGCAGCGCATCTTGAAGGAGAACGAGGTCGAAGCCCTCCACCCCGCCGAGGCGCTCGCCCGCGCCTACGGCATCGACCCGACCGAATCCCGCCGGCCCTCCGGAAAGGCAGCCAGACGATGAGCCGTCACGTCGAACGCAACGAAGTGCTCCCGCTCGGCGAGTACGAGTCGGTCCGCGAGCCTTTTCGCGCGCGCATCATCGAGGAGAAGAAGCGCCGCCGGGTGAAGCTGGGCGACCGGGTGACGGTGCTCTTCGAGAGCCACGACACGGTGCTCCTGCAGGTGCAGGAGATGCTGCGCACCGAGCGCATCTCGCGCGAGAACGCCATCGCCCACGAGATCGAGACGTACAACGCGCTCCTCGGCGGCCCGGACGACCTCGGCGCCACCTTGATGATCGAGATCGAGGACAACGACGAGCGGGTGCGCTTCATGAAGGCCGCCAAGGGGCTCGCCGGTGCGGTCAGCCTCACGATCGGCAGCTCGGTCCTCAAGGCCACCATCGACCCGGCGCGCGACCACGCGGATCGATCGTCGGCGGTGGTGTACCTGATCTTCGCGCTCGACGAGGCAGCCCGCGCGACCCTGGGGAAGATCGAACGTCGCCAGATCCAGCAGACCGAGGCGATCTTCCGTCTCGCCGTCGACCACCCCGCCTACCAGGCGACGACGGACCTTCCCCCCGAGACGGTGGCCAGCCTGGCGGGCGAGACGTCGTGAGCGAAGGCGCGACGACGACGCGCTACCGCCGCCAGGTCCTCTTCGAGGACATCGACGCCGCCGGCATCGTCTTCTTCGCCCGCTTCTACGGCTACTGCCACGAGGCCATCGTCCCGCTCTTCGACGCCTACCCGGGCGGCTACGTCGGCTTGATCAACCGGCGCATCGGCTTCCCCGTCGTCCACTGCGACGCCGACTACACCGCGCCGCTGCGCTTCGGCGATTCGATGGACATCGATCCGCGGGTCGAGTCGCTAGGCCGCTCGACGATCACGTTTCTCTCCACGGTCCGCCGCGTGCACGACGACGTCGCCTCGGCCGTCGTCCGCCACACCTGCGTGATGACCGACCTCGAGGCGATGAAGTCGGTCGCGCTGCCCGACGGGCTGCGAGCAGCGCTGGAGCGGTTCAAGGTCTGAGCGGCGCGCGCGCACCTCGTCGGTCACTTCATGAAATCCTTCCCATAATCCTGCGGCAGCGCCTGCAGCCGCGAGATGGGAATGTCCTTCAGCACCGCGTACACCGACACGCCGCCCCAGATCGCGGTGTACGGGTTCACCCCGCCGTGGGCGGCGGCGTAGGGGCGCTCGTCCTCGGCTTGCATGGTCACCGCGCCGGAGGTGTCGGTGAGGAGCACGCCGTAGTCCTGCAGCGCCTTGGCGATGGTGCGCTCGGCGGCGTTGCCCAGGGTGGTCACGTCGAAGGTCGGGTCGAGGCGGAAGCGCTGCCCCTCCATGGGGTAGTTGGCGCCGGCCGTCTTGCCGTCGGTGCGGTTGGCCGGCC
>JAMFST010000149.1 GCA_026225435.1 Labilithrix luteola | reverse complement strand
CGGCGACGATCTCCTTGTCGAGAGGTCCCTGGGCGAGGAGAAGCTGCTTGGCGGTAGCGGTGGCGGTCATCTGAGCCCCTTTCGCCTATCACGGCGGGCTCCACGGCGGGCATCCGACCAAGGCATCCCGGCGCAAAGTCGCACTCTCATGCGCTTGACGGAAGTTGGGCTTTGTCTGGCTCGGCCGGGACGTGCCATGCTAGTCGGCCTGCGGGCCACTTGATGAAACGTCAAGTAACTGCCCTCCTCCCCCACCCGCCTCGACGCCATGCTCAAGCTCTTCATCATCGATGACCACGACGACACCCGCGAGCTCCTGGCAGAGTGGCTGCGGATCGACGGCTACGACGTCGCCGAGTTCCCCCGCGCGGAGGAGGCATTTGCCGCCGCGAAGGAGAACCCGCCGGCGGCCTTCATCACCGATCTGATGCTCGAGGGGATGAGCGGCATCGAGCTGGTGAACGCCGTGCGCGCCGACGAGCAGCTGGGGAAGCTGCCGGTCATCGCCTGCACCGGGCGGGCGGATCAGCGGCAGGCCGCCGGGTTCACCAAGGTGCTGGTGAAGCCGATCGTGCCGGAGAACCTCTCGGCCATCCTCCGCGACATCCTCGGCGGCACCTGAGTCGTCAGTAACGTTCGCGACGCAGCGGGCGCCAGCGGTACGCGCACTCGCGCGGCAGGTACAGCACCGAGTCGAGACGGGAGGCGCCGCCGCCGAGCGCGCCGGTCTCGTGGTACTCGCAACGGACCGACTGCGGCGTGGCGAAGCGGGCGTTCCAGGCGTCGCGATCGATGGTCAGGCAGTAGACGTGGCGCGTGGCCGGGTCGACGCCGAACGCGTCGTAGCACTCGACCAGCGGCGTCTGCAGCTCGGCCTCGCTGGACCACACCGAGCCTGACGGCGCTCCCGGGGCGCGCGGACGGGTGTCGAGCGCGACGTCGATCCGTCCACCGGGCGCGACGACGTCGACGTGCAGCTCGTGCGACCGATCCGGATCGCGCGGGCGGGACAGGCGGACGTCCGCGGCTCCGAAGGCGTGGAACTTGAACTCCTGCAGCGCGTTGCCGACGGCGCGCATCACCGCATTGTCGGTGTCGCTGCGGACGAAGTAGCCGCCGCGCCGGTGCTCGCCGCGGGCGTCGCGGTAGCTGACGGCGGCGCGGTAGCTGACCTGGTGGAAGCTCACCCCGAGCAGCGCCGGCGCCCCCTGCGGGCGCATCTCGCGCAACCGGGAGACCAGCACCTGCACCCAGGCGGTCCCCTTGTGCACCTCCGGCACCACCGGGTGCGGAAGAAGCGGGGCGAGGGCGTCCGGGTCGACCGCGTAGTTGAGCGAGACGGCGTCCACCCAGCACGTCTGGACCGCCGTCAGCCACGGGATCGTCGGGCACTCCTCCATCCCGGGCGTCGTCGGGCTCGGGTCGAGCGCGCGCTCGATCTCGGCGTGGATGCGGAGCAGCTCGCGGGCTCCGGCGCCGCTCAGCGAGAGCCGGCCTCCGCGCGCCTCGATCTCGCCGCGCTCGAGCAGTCGCTCGCAGGCCGCGAGGACGAGCTCGGGGCGAACGTCGGCCTGGACCAGCTGCTCCACCAGCTCCTGCGGCGAGAGACCTCGCGGCGCGCCGGCCAGCGCGGCGAGGCAGGCGATGGGCGCCCCCGACGTCACGCGGACCGGTCGATCTTCGCCCGGCGAGCGCGCTCGAGCAGGATCCCGCCGGTCCCCTGGGTGACGAGCCACATCGCCCCGAGGAGCGCGAAGGCGTCGCCCGGCACGCGCGCCAGCACCAGCGCCATCAGCCCCCAGACCACCGCCGGCGCGTACCACCACGCCCCCATCATCGACCCCATGGTGGAGAAGGCCACGGCGACCAGCACGCAGGTCACCGCCGGCATGAAGAACACCGTGAGACCGAGGAGGTAATTGGCGATGGCGGTGAGCGACATGGCGACGATGAACGTCGTCCAGATCGACCAGATCTGCTTCTCGATGAATGAGCCGGAGCTGGCGTTCTTCTTGCGAAAGCGGGCAAAGGTGACGGCGTTGAAGCCGAGGGCGACGGTCCAGAGCAGCACGTACGGCCCCGGCGTGACGTGGCCGGAGGTGAGCAGCAAATGCGTTCCGAAAAAGCCCGCGGCGTTCGACACTGCGTGCACCACCCAGATGACGCCCCAGTTCTCCGCCGCCGTGTCGTCGCGCGCCTTGGCGACCACCTTGCGGAGCAGCTCGAGCGTGCCGGCGGCCTCCTCGCGATCCATCCCGGTTGGGCCGACACTCTACCAGCAGTTGCTCGGGCCGGCGTGGGGCGAGCTGGCGCCGGCGGTGCAGCGGCTGCACGGCGAGCGGGAGACCGCGCTCGGCACCTTCCGCGTTCGGCGCGGGCGGACCTGGATGGCGCGGCTGCTCGGCGTGGTCATGCGCATGCCGGCGGCGGCGGAGCGGGTGGCGGTGACCTTGCGCGTCGCGCGCTCGCCCGGACGGGAGCACTGGCAGCGGGTGTTCGGGGCGCACCCGCTCGCCTCGCGGCAGTGGGAACGAGCCGGTTGCCTCGTGGAGGCGCTCGGCCCGATCCAGTGCGTGTTCCGCCTGCACGCCGTGGCCGGCGCGCTCACCTTCGAGCAGGTCGGGGCGGCGGTCGGCCTCGGCCGGTTTCGCCTTCCGCTGCCGCGCTTCCTCGCGCCGCGCGTGCGCGGGCGGGCGCACGTCGTGATGGGCCCCGAGCCCGGCGCCGGCGACGACGGCGCCGTGCACGTCGAGGTGACCATCTCGGCGCCAGGCCTGGGGCTCATCGTCGGCTACGACGGCCAGCTGGAGGACACGTGCTGATCACGCTCTACTGCTTCGTCGTCCAGGCGATCCTGGGCGCCTTCGACACGATCTACTACCACGAGTGGCGCGCCCGCCTCCCCGGCGGCGGCGCGGCGACGCGGAGCGAGCTCGATCTGCACGGGACGCGCGATCTCATCTACGCCGTCCTCTTCGGCACCCTCCCCTTCGTCCGCTACGAAGGGGCCTGGACCTTCGTGCTCGCAGGCCTCGTGCTCGTCGAGATCGCCATCACCTTGCGCGACTTCGTCGTCGAGGACACCGTGCGCAAGCCGGTCGGCGGGGTCTTCGCCGGCGAGCGCGTCACCCACGCGGTCATGGGGATCCTCTACGGCGCGGCGCTGGCGAACCTCGCGCCGGTGCTCCTCGAGGCCTCCGCCCGCCCCACGGCGCTCGTCGCCTGGGAGGCGCCGCACACGCTGCGCCTGGTCCTCGCGGTCATGGCGCTCGGCGTGTTCCTCTCCGGCCTTCGCGACCTCGCCGCCGCCCACGGTCCCCGGTGGTGCCGCTTCCCCTGGGCGGACGACGGACGCTACCGCTGACGACTCAGGGGGCGCAGGCCAGCGGATCTGCCGGGCGCACGTCGACGCCCGGGATCTGCGTGGTCGCCGGCGGCGGAAAGAGGATCTGCAGCGGGATGCCGACGCGCGCGCCCCAGGCCGAGGCCTCGTGCGGCTGGCCGGTGAAGGCGAGCCGGTGCAGATCGCGACCCGCCACGTACCCCTGGCCGAGCAGCGCGCGGAACATCGAGCGCGTGTGGTGGAAGCCGTCGCGAGCGCTCGCGTCCTCCTCCAGAGGATCCTTCGACGCGCCGGTGTCGAGGTACAGATACGGACGCATCGCCGGGCTGCGCGGCTCGGTCTCCTGCACGTCGCGGACGATCTGCCGGTTGCCCCACCAGAAGCTGCTCGAGAGGCAGGCCGCCTTGCCGAACACCTCGGGGCGCGTCCAGGCCGCGTAGAAGGCGAAGAGACCACCCATCGACGAGCCGAGGATCCCGGTGTCGTGCGGCGAGTCGGTCTTGGTGCGGAAGCGCTCGCGGATCAGCGGGAGCACCGCGTCGATGATCGTGTCGAGCTCGCGCTTCCCCTGCCCTCCGCCGCCTTCCGGATCGGGCATCGGGCTGAGGCGCTCGGCGCGGTCGACCGAGTGGTCGATGGCGACGACGATGATCTCCTCGATGGCCGCCAGCTCGAACAGCTCGTTGAGCGTGTCGTCGAGGTTCCAGACGCCGTAGTCGTCCGTCGACGTGGTCCACAGCGACTGGCCGTCCATGGCGAAGAGCACCGGGTAACGCTTGGCGGTCTGCTCGCCGTAGCTCGGCGGGAGCAGCACCTGGAAGGTGATCGGCCGCCCCTTGTGCTCGATCGTCTCCGGGTCGAGCAGCTCGGCGGTGCTGCGGTCGAAGTAGGCGTCGATGTGCAGGTGGTCCCCCGCGTGCGCCATGTAGTTGCGGCCGGTGGACCAGTCCTCGTCGTCGCGAACCAGCTTGAAGTCGACCATCTCCCCCTCGGGGACGAGCACCTCGAAGACCTTGCGGTCGCCGTCGGTGTGGGTCGGCGGGTAGGTCTCCTCCCAGGAGAGCGGCAGCTCGTTCCCCCGCAGGCCGATGCTCCCGCGATCACTGGGGTAGTTCACCTCGATGAGCGCGGGACGGCGCGGCTTGTTGCTGCGGCGGGACGGGGGCGGAGGGAGGCGAGAAGCGCGCTTGGAAGGCGGGGTCGGCATCGGGCGGTCGTCAGTACTCGAATTCCGGTCCGCGAGGTATTTCCGCTTCCGCTCCAGGTCGTGACACGCTGGGCGTGATGGCGGACAAGTCAGGCGACAGCGAACCGCGCCCGAAGATCGTCGACCTGCGCGCCGAGCCCGACGAGGGCGGCGGCGCCAGCAGCGACGAGGGGCGGGAAGATCACGTCTCCCTTCCCACCGGGCGGCCGCCCATGAGCGCGCTCGGCAGCGGCAAGTGGAAGGCCGAGGATCTGGTCGGCGATCTGGAGGAGCTACCGGACTCGGCGGGGCGGGCCGCCGTCACGGTGCTCGATCCGCGCCTGGAGGAGCTCGAGCCGCTCATCGGGCGGAGCGACTGGGCGGCGATCGCCGACAAGCTGGGCCCCTTCGAGTCGGCCGGCGCGCTCCCCCCGCAGCTCGGGCTCATCTACGCCATCGCGGTGAACGAGACGCAGTACGTGTCGATGGCGAGCACCAGCGCCGGCGCACGCACCGAGGGGAACAACACGACGGACCTGGCGCTGCGCTGCGTCGCCTCCATGTGCGGCGTCCCCGACGCGAGTGGCTTCGCGCTGGTCATCGCCAAGCGCCTGCTGCGCAAGAACCCGAGCGCGCTCCGCGGCATCCAGCTGGCGCCGGCGCCGCGCCCCGCCCCCTCGCCCGTCGTCCCCATCGTCATGCTGATCGTCGGAGGGGCTGCGGGCTGGTTCCTCCGCCGCGTGCTCCACCTTTGAGCGTGTCGCGATGAGCCAGGATCCGCTCCACGGGATCACCCTCGAACGCATCGTCACCGAGCTGTTCGAGCGTCACGGCTGGGAGGAGCTCGGCCGGCGGATCGACATCCGCTGCTTCAAGCTCGATCCGAGCGTCAGATCGAGCCTCACCTTTCTCCGCCGCACGCCGTGGGCGCGCAAGAAGGTGGAGGCTCTCTACCTCGAGGACCGGAAGCGACTCAGAGCCCCTTGCGCTTGATCATCTCGACCAAGGTGGTGCGGTTGACGCCGAGGAGCTGGGCCGCGCGGTTCTTGTTGCGGCCGGTCTTCTCGAGCGCCTGGAGAATCAGCTCGTTCTCGTAGGCCTCCACCTTGGCGCGGAGGTCGATGCCGGCGTCCGGCATCGGCACGGACATGGAGACGGAGACCGGCGCCGCGCTCATCGTGCTCGACTCCGGAACCGCTTCCTCGATGTCCGTCGATCCCGACCACGTCGCACTGGGCGCCGGGAGCTCGGGGAAGCTGGTGACGACCGGCGGGAGGATGGAGGCGGGGAGGGTCGCGGGGAGAGCGCCGCGGAGCATCACCTTGGTGATCGGCTCGACGTTGGCGCCGGGCGCGATGGATCCCTTGCGGAGCGCCTCGCGGAGGCGCGGCGGGAGGTCGGCGACGTGGAGCTGCGGGCCGGGCGCGAGGAGGACGGCGCGCTCGACGGCGTTCTCGAGGGCGCGGACGTTCCCCGGCCACTCGTAGGCGGTGAGCGCGCGGAGCGCCTCGGGGGAGAAGCCGGTGAGGTCCTCGCGACCGCAACGCTCGGCGGAGACCTTGAAGAAGTGGTTCGCCAGCGGGACGATGTCGGAGGCGCGGTCCTTGAGCGCCGGCACGTCGAGGTGGATGACGTTGAGGCGGTAGTAGAGGTCCTCGCGGAAGCGGCCCGCGGCCACCTCGGCCTCGAGGTCACGGTGGGTGGCGACGACCACGCGGATGTTGCACTTGATGGTGCGCGAGTCGCCGACGGGCGAGTACTCGCGCTGCTGCAGGAGGCGGAGCAGCTTCACCTGGATACCGAGCGGCATCTCGCCGATCTCGTCGAGGAAGAGCGTGCCCCCTTCGGCAGCAGCGACCCGACCCTGGCGGGCGGAGACGGCGCCGGTGAAGGAGCCCTTGGCGTGACCGAACAGCTCGCTCTCGATGAGAGCCTCGGGGATGGCGCCGCAGTTGACCGCGACGAGCGGCATGCTGGAGCGCGGGCTGGCGTCGTGGAGGGCCGCGACCACCAGCTCCTTGCCGGTGCCGCTGGGGCCGGTGACGAGCACCGTGCAGGAGG
>JAMFST010001287.1 GCA_026225435.1 Labilithrix luteola | reverse complement strand
GGTCTGCGTCACCCTCGAGGACAACGGCCACGGCATCGACGAGGCGCACCTCCCGCACATCTTCGCGCCCTTCTTCACCACCAAGTCCGACGGCCGCGGCACGGGGCTCGGCCTGGCCATCGTGAAGAACATCCTCGACAAGCACCGCGGCGGAATCTGGGCCGAGGCCGCGCAGTCGGGCGGCACCCGCTTCGTGCTGCGCTTCCCGGCGCTGGATAGCTGAGAGGCTGCTGGCTCGGTTTGCCGGCTTTTTAGACCTTCCGCACGTGGCACCGTTAGAGTCGGCGGCGCGCATGCACACGGTTCGTTCGATCCTCGGCGTCGTCCTCGCGGTTTCCGCGCTTTCGGCGGTGCTCGTCACCGCCTCCTGCTCGGACGATCTCGCGAGCACCTACGTGACCGAGGATCGCTTCCCCGCGGCCTACGCACAGGCGCTGTGCACCAGCCTGCAGCACTGCTGCAGCGAGAACGCCGTCACCTTCGACTACGACTCGTGCACCAGCGGGTGGCGCGCCTACGTCTCCTCGACCTTCACCAGCTCCTCGGTGAACTACGATCCGCGCGCCGCCACCACCTGCGTCGCCCTGTTGAACAGCGCGGCCAGCGTGACGTGCGCGCCCGCGCCCGGCAGCATCTCCGACGCGCGCGGCACCTGCCAGAGCATCTTCCAGGGGACCGTCCAGACGGGCGGCGCCTGCTCGAGCGACTCCGACTGCGCGCTCAACGACGCCGGACCGGTGTTCTGCTCGGCGACCGTCGCCGGCTCCGACGCGGGCGGCGTCCTCCCGCTCGATCTGCCGCTCCTCGACGGCGTGTGCGCGGTCGGCACGCTCCCCATGGCGGGCGACCCCTGCGCGGCGGGCGGGACGAACCCCTGCGGCACCGACGGCACGCTTTACTGCGATCCGGACACCGCGGTCTGCCTGTCGGTGGGCGCGGTCGGTGGGGCCTGCTCCGCCGCGGTGGCCGGCTCCTGCGCAGCGGGCGCGTACTGCGTCGCGACCGGCCCCGACGCCAACCTGTGCGCCGCTGCCCAGGCGGCTGGCAGCCCCTGCACCGACACCAGCCAGTGCGACGCCACCAGCGTCTGCGACACGGGCTCGATGACCTGCGTGGCCCGCAAGGGGTCCGGCCAGGCGTGCAGCTCGGGCGATCAGTGCCTCTCGGGCGCGTGCGACGCGACGCTGAAGACCTGCCTGGTCAACACCATCGCGACCAGCGCCGCGTGCATCGGCACCGGTCCTTGACGGCCTAGCGCGATTCTCGATGACGCTGATCGCGCCATCGACAACCCTGCGCTAACGCCCAAGTGGGGTCGCTCCACTCTTTGCGCTCAAGCGCAAAGAGCTCCGCTCTGACTACCGGCCGCCGCCGAACGAGAGCGTCAGCTCCTCGAGCGTCACGCCGGCGTAGCGGCGCGGGCGGACGGTGACCTCGAAGCCGTCGTCGCCGGCGCGCACCTCGACCTCGGGCAGGTTGGCGAAGCCGCGGGAGGGCGGGAAGAGATCGGCCAGCACCTCTTCGGCAGCCTCCGCCACGCCGTCGCTGGCGCCGTGCGGGAGTGCCGCGGCCAGCTGCTCGATGGCGTGGGCGAAGCGGCCGACGAAGAGCTGATCGCCCAGCGTGGCGCGCGTGCGGGACGTCCCTCCCAGCACCGGCGCTCGCGTGAGCACCGCCGCGTCCTGGTTCGCGCCGCTGGTGAAGAGGGCGACGCCTTCGCGCGCCGCGGCGGCCACCTCGTCCTCGCTGTACAGACGGGCGACGGGGATGGCGATCTCGGTGTGCCCATGCGTGATCTCGCGCACGGGCAGGTTCCCCAGGAGCCCGGCGCGCGGTCCGGTGATGGCCGAGCCCCACCCGAGCTCGGCGTAGCTCTGCGCCGTCAGCGCGGCGACGCCCAGGGCGGCGCCGCCGAAGACGTGCACCGACTCGTCCCCCGCCGCCTCGGAGAAGGGGAGAGCGCGCGTCCCCGCGGTCGCCTGCGTGTACCCGGCGCGCAGGAGCGGGCCGTTCATCGCGACGGCGACCCAGCGCAGCGGATCGTCGCCGGTCGTGGCGATGGGCG
>JAMFST010001286.1 GCA_026225435.1 Labilithrix luteola | reverse complement strand
TCTCGCCGGCGCGCACCACGATCTGATCGTCGACCGGCGGCTGCCCGGCGTGCTCGTAGTGGAGGGCGTGCGCGCCCGGGTCGAGCGGGATGGGCTTTCCTTCCAGCTTGCCGGCGACCGCGGTGCCGTCGATGGTGACCTTCACGTCGCTCACGTCGTGGCCGCTGTCGGTCGCGCTGATGACGACCGACGGCAAGCTGCCATCGACCTCGGTGAGCCAGCCGGCGCAGTCGCGGCGAACCACGCTGGGGCAGACGTCGCGCGAGCAGACGAGGAACTTCTCGCGGGCGCGGAGGTACTTCCCTTCGTCGCGCAGGCTCTGCCCGACCTCGGACGCCTTCACGCAGGTGGCCATCTCGTCCGCGTGCGCGACGGAGCTGGCGGCGAAGGTGGTGGTGAGGGCCGCGACTGCTGCGGCGGTGAGGAGCGAAGACAGACCGACCCGGGCTCGGCTCATTGCGAGAGGCACTCCATCTTGTACATTTTGTGGCCCTGATCGTCCACGGTGTACGGCGGGTCGCAGTTGGGCGCCGCCGGCTTCTTCGGTTCGACGGGGGGGCGATGAGCGCCTTCGGCGGCGGCGGCGCCGTGACGGGGACGCGGCGAGCCCGACAGAGCATCGGCGGGCGGCGGCGCGTGAGGCGCGGCCACGTTGGTGGGCGGCGCGGTCGGCGTCGGCGTCGCCGAGGTGGGGGGAGCGGCGGTGTCCGCGGCGGCGCCGGTGCCGGGAGCGGCTGCGGTGCCCATCGGAGCGCCCATCGGAGAGGATGACGGGTCGGCCGACGGAAGGGCGGAGATGGTCGGAGCCGCGGGAAGCGCGGTCTGCGCCGGCCCGGCCGCGGAGGTCTTGCTGCCCGACGGGGAGCGGTTCATCGCCAGCACCACGCCGACGGCCGCGGCGAGGGCGACCATCGCGGCGAGCAGGATCACCAGCGGGAGACGGAGCCGGCGCTCGCTCGCCTCGCGATCGGCGCGCCCGCTGTGCGAGACGGAGATCGTCGAGACCTGCGAGACGCCTTCGTTGAAGCTCGCCAGACCGGGCTGGCTCGGGTGGCTCGGGTGACGCGACGGCGACGGGATGGAGGCGATGCGCGGCGAGCTGATCTCGTTCAGCTGCTTCATCATCGCGCTCGGGCTGATCTGGCTCACGTTGCTGACGGAGCTGCTCTCGATCTCGGCGATGGTCTGCGCGCGCTTGTTGAGCTCCGCGCCGGCGATGGCCTCGACCCACTCGCCGATCTCGGACGCCGGCACGACACCGAAGGCGCGCTCGAGCGCCAGCGCCATCTCGCGCGCGGTGCCGAAGCGCTGCGCCGGATCGCGCGCCAGCCCCTTCATGATCACCGCGTCGACCTCGGCCGGCAGGCCGTGCACGAACACGCTCGGCGGCTGCACGCGCCCCTCGAGCGCGCGCACCACGATCATCGCCTCGTTGTCCCCTTCGAAGAGGCGATGCCCGACGAGGCACTCCCAGAGCACCACCGCGGCCGCGTAGATGTCCGTCGCGCGCGTGACGTGACCACCGGAGAGCTGCTCCGGCGCCATGTACGAGATCTTTCCTTTGATCTGCCCCTCGCGGGTCGACTGCAGACGACCGGCGGCCTTGGCGACGCCGAAGTCGAGCACGCGCGTGGTGCCGTCGGTGCCGACGAGGATGTTCTGCGGGCTCACGTCCCGATGGACGATCGACAGCGGGTGCCCCTGCTCGTCCTTCGCCTCGTGCGCCGAGTGCAGGCCGTGCAGCACGCCGCTCATCACCGTCGCCAGGATGCGCGGCGGGATGCGCTGGTTCTGCATCTTCATCGAGCGCGCGAGGCGCGAGAGTGACTCGCCTTGCACGTACTCCATGACGAGGAAGATCTCGCCTTCGGTGGCGACGACGTCGAGCGTGGGGACGACGTTGGGATGACGGATGCGACCGGCGAGGCGAGCCTCGTCGAGGAACATCGTCACGAACTCCGGATCCTTGGCGAACTGCGGATGCAGTCTCTTGATGGCGACGGTGCGCGAGAAGCCCACCGGCCCGGAGAGGCGACCAAAGTGAACGGTGGCCATTCCGCCCGCGGCGATCTCGCCGTAGAGCACGTAGCGACCCACTTCGCGGGAAGGCGATCGTGCGTTCGGCTCGGAAGGGCCCATCGTCGTTCACATCCAGCGTAACGGAAGATTGACGATGTGGCCCTAAAAACGGCTACCAGGCAGCCCGGTCTGCTCGCGTCTCTGCTAGGGTTCCAGATAGCTAAATGGTTCCCGATGTGTGTGTGCTGGTGGTGCGGACGGGGGAAATCGAAGTGCCGCTCCCCCGGTACCAGACGGCCGGTTCGTCCGGGATGGACCTTCACGCGGCGCTCGCCGCGCCGGTGACCCTGGCGCCGCTGGCCCGGTTGAAGGTGCCGACGGGCATCGCCATCTCGCTGCCGCCACAGTTCGAAGGGCAGGTGCGGCCTCGCTCCGGGCTCGCGGCGCGCTCCGGGCTCACGGTGCTCAACGCGCCGGGCACCGTCGACTCCGATTACCGCGGCGAGCTCCAGGTCCTGCTGGTCAACCTGGGGAGCGAGCCGGCCACGGTCTCGCCGATGGAGCGCATCGCGCAGCTGGTCATCGCCCCCGTGGCCCGCGCCGAGCTGCTGCTCCGCGTCGAGCTCGACGTCACCGCCAGAGGTGAGGGCGGTTACGGAAGTACCGGCTGACGCGCCGGCTCAGTTCTCGCCGCGCTTGATCGAATAAGCGCGGATCTTCTTGTGCAGGTTGGTGCGCTCGACGCCGAGGACGACGGCGGTGCGGGAGATGTTCCAGCCGGTCATCTTGAGCGTGTCGACGATGTACCGGCGCTCGGCCTGGTCGCGGTAATCGCGCAAGGTGAGGTGGCCCGGGGGGACGCCGAAGGGGACGCCGGCCGCCGCGCCAGGGGCGGTGTTCGCGCCGCGGTCGTCGGCGGAGTCGCCGTCGGCCGCGTCCGCGTCGCTGCCGTCCCCTTCGTTGGCGCCGGTGTCGCTCTCCGCGCCGGTGTCGTTGGTGTCGGTGTCGGTGTCCGCGTCGAACGGGCTCGCGTGGGGGTCTTCGGGCAGGTCGGCGATGGTGACCCGCTCGCCGGCGAGGATGGCCGCGCGCTCGACCACGTTCTTCAGCTCGCGCACGTTTCCCGGCCAGCGTCGCTTCACCAGCGCGCCGACCACATCGCCGTCCATCGGCTTCGGCTTCATCCCGTTCTCGCGGAAGAAGCCCTCGAGGAACGCCTCGGCGAGCAACGGGATGTCGTCCACGCGCTCGCGCAGGGCGGGGCTGCGAATGGGGAAGACGTTGAGGCGGAAGAGCAGATCCTCGCGGAATAGCCGTCCGCGCGCGAGCTTCTCCAGGTCCCGGTTGGTGGCCGCGAGGACGCGCACGTCGACGTGCATCACGTGCTCGCTGCCGACGCGGGAGACCTCTCCCGACTGCAGCGCGCGCAGCACCTTGGCCTGGGCCACGATGTCCATGTCGCCGATCTCGTCGAGGAAGAGCGTGCCGCCGTGGGCCTGCTCGAAGACGCCGCGCTTGCGGGTCTGCGCGCCGGTGAAGGCGCCGCGCTCGTGGCCGAAGAGCTCACTTTCGATCAGCTCACGGGGGATGGCCGCGCAGTTCACCTTCACGAAGGGGCGGGCGCCGGAGCCGACCCCGCCGAGCGCTCCGCGCAGCGACAACCGGTGGATGGCGCGCGAGATGAGCTCCTTGCCGGTGCCGCTCTCGCCGGTGATGAGCACCGTCGCCTTGGTGGGGGCCACCTTCTCGATGTCGCGAAAGAGGCGCTGCATGGCCGCCGAGCGGCCGATCATCTCGTACTTGAGGAGCTCGTGGGCGCTGACCTCGGCCAGCGCGCGGCGGGCGGCGGCAGCGTCGACGACGTTGCGGACGCTGACCAGGATGCGCTCGCGACTGAGCGGCTTCTCGAAGAAGTCGCTGGCGCCGAGCTTGATGGCGTTGACCGCGTCGTTGACCATCGCGTGCCCGCTGATGAGCACCACCGGCAGGTCCTTGAGCGCCTCGTCCTTGCGAATGCGCTCGAGCGCCTCGAGGCCGCTCATCCCGGGGAGCTTCATGTCGAGGATGGCGACGTCCACCGGGATGTCCGGCGAGGCGAGGAGGCGCAGCCCCTCTTCCGCCGTCTCCGCGTTGAGCACGCGGTAGCCTTCCCCCTCGAGCACCAGCTGCAAGGTGCGGCGGATGTTCTTCTCGTCGTCGACGACGAGCACCGTCTTCGGCGCCGGCGGTGCGCCCGAGGGTGTCGAGGCGGAGGACGGCGGGGGAGACGATGCTGACATGAGGCCTAGACTCCGCGTTTCTTCATGTAGTCGAGGTAATTGCGCGCCTGCGCGGTGAGCGGGCTGGCGGTGAACTTGTCGAGCACGATGGTGAACGCGATCCGTGCGTCCGCCCAGTGGTGCATCTTCAAATACGTCTCCCCCAGGAGCACCAGCGCCTCCGGCTCGAGCGCGGTCCCCGTGGAGTCGGCCGCGGCGCCCGCCGAGAAATTGCGCAGGGCGTACTGCACGCGGAGGACGGCCGCCTCGTAGTTGTCGCGATCGAGGTAGAAGCGCGCGACGTACAGCTCGTGCCGCACCAGGCGCGCGGTCACGTCGACCAGCAGCTCGCGGACGTGCGCGCTCTCCTTCGCCTCCGGGTAGTCGCTCAGGTACCCGCGCAGCTCGCGGTAGGTGTCGACGATCGAGGCCTGATCGCGCTCCTCGCCCGACGGCACGAGGAAGGAGTCGCCGATCTCGGCGTACTGCGCCTCGGCGATGCGCGAGCGGGCGTAGCTGACCC
>JAMFST010001285.1 GCA_026225435.1 Labilithrix luteola | reverse complement strand
GCTGCCGGTCTCCGCGATGAGCTTCTTCGCCATCGCCTCCGCTTCGTCGACGGTGTGCGCCGGATACCCCTTGGGGATGGCGACTCCGTACTTCGCGAACAGCTCTTTGCCCTGATACTCGTGAATCTTCATGAGGGGACCCGGACGCTAACACGAAGCGTCGTGGTGGCGACCCCTTCGGAGAGGGGAAAAGGGCGGGCGGCAGGAGGAGCTCGGCCGTCCAGGAATGGTAAGAGCGGCGGGACCATGAACGAGCCCAGGACCCTCGCCGACCTCGCCACGCTCTCGCCCGAGGAACGGTACGACGCCTTCGTGGAGACGGTGGCCGCGCGCGGGCTGGTGTGGGGGCTGACCGATCAGGCAGACCAGGGGCAGGCGGGTCAGGGCTGGGTGACGGCCGAAGCCGAAGGGGTGGTCGCTGCGCCCTTCTGGCCGGAGGCCGAGGACGCCGCGCGGTGCGCGACGGACGCCTGGAACGGTTGTGTCCCGGCCAGCATCCCCCTGCCCGTCTTCCTCGAGCGGTGGCTCCCGGGGCTGGAGAAGGACGGCCGCGTGGTGTCGATCTTCCCGCTGCCGTCGGCGCAGGGCGTGTCGTGTCCGGCGGCGACCCTGCGGGCAGAGATCGAGGACGAGCTGCGCGAAC
The DNA here is from genome assembly GCA_026225435.1 of Labilithrix luteola. Lineage (GTDB taxonomy): Bacteria > Myxococcota_A > Polyangia > Polyangiales > Polyangiaceae > JAMFST01. Next base: position 1,939 of record JAMFST010001285.1, on the reverse strand, counting down.
GCGCCGGGGAGCCGGATGGCGGGCCGCACCCGTAGTCCGGAGCTCGAGACGTCGGCCGGCGTCGAGGACGAGCGCGCCATCAACCTCGGGTTCGACCTCGCCAGCTGGCGCGGCCTCGCGCTGGGGGGGAGCCTGACCGTGAGCGCCGTCCTCCTGGCCGAGGTGACGCACAACCTGCTGGCGACGATCTTCGGCACCTTGATGGTCGCGGGGATCGCGCTCGACCTGTTGCTTCGTCCCACGCGGGTGACGCTGGGCCCCGAAGGGCTGGTCCGCCGCGGGCTGCGCACCTCGCGCATGCGCTACGCCGACGTCGTCGAGGTGGAGCACGGCGCGCCGCACGACCGGCAGCTGCTGGTGATTCACGCGCGGTCGACGAGCTGGACGTTCGTGGGCCGCTCGTCACGGGACGAGGCGCTGGCCGAGCTGGCGCGCCGGCTCGAGGACCGGCTGGTCGAATTCCGTGGCCACGCGAGCGCCCCGGCGGCGCCGCTGGCACGCGGAGACCGTGACCACGCGACCTGGACGAGCGATCTGCGCGATCTCGTCGCCGGTGAGCGGCACGGCTACCGGCAGGCGACGGTGTCTCCCGAGGTGCTCCTGCGCATCGCCGAGAACCCGACGAGTGGCGACGAGGAGCGCATCGCCGCGCTGGTCGCGCTGTCGCCGGTCACGGTGCGTGGCTCGGATCCGCGCGTGCGCACCCGCATCGCCGCCCTCGCCCTGGAGACCGCCGCGCCGGAGCTGCGCGAAGCGGTGGACGCCTGGCTGGAGGAGGACGAGGAGGTGCTCGACCGGATGCTCCACGGAGGCGAGGCGTGAACGAGCCGGAGGAGTACCGGCTGTCGGCTGACGTGAAGCACTGGGCGAACCTGATCGTGATCGGCGCCGCGTTCGCGATCGTCACGCTGGGCACCGAGGCGCTCGGCTCGGCGTCGTTCCTCTGGCTGGCGCTCGCCTCGATCGCGCCGGCGCTCCTCCTCTTTCTGCAACCGACCAAGGTGCGCCTCGGGCGCGAGGCGATGGAGCGACGGCGCCTCTTCTTCCGCCGGCAGCTGCGCTACGACGACGTGGTCGACGTCACCTACGTGGACGGCACGCCACCGAACCCAACGTTCTTCAATTCGCGCGATCCGGGGGTGCGCGCGCGGCTCACGGTGCGCGCTCGTCGACGCGGCTGGACCTTTCGCGGCGAGACGGATCGCGACGGTGATCTGCGCGAGCTGGGGAACGCCATCGAGCGGCGTCTGCGGGTGTACCGGCGGGCCTCGCACGAGGAGCTGCCCGCGCTGGCCCGGGGCGCCCGCGACGTCGCTCGCTGGACGCAGGACCTGCGCGCGCTCGTCGCGGGCGACACCGACGCCGACGCGTACCGGCGGGCGCCGACCCCACCGGACACGCTGCTGCGAATCGCCGAGAACCCGACGTCGCCGGACGCCGATCGCGTCGCCGCCCTCGTCGCGCTCTCCCCCGCCCGCACCACCGACGCCGCCGTGGCGACGCGCATCGCTGCCCTCGCCGCCGACACGGCCGCCCCGCACGTCCGCGTCGCGCTCGACGCCTGGCTCGCCGAGGACGACGAGGCGCTCGACCGCTCGCTGGAGAAGGTCGCGACGAAGTGACGAACGTGACCCTCAGCGCACCGGCGTCGAGGCGCAGCGACCGCCGACGCAGGCCGAGCTCCCGTCGCAGCAGTCGGCGCTGGTGGTGCACTTGTCGTACTGCGCCGCGCAGCTCGGCTTGGTCGCGCTGCACGTGAGCGCACCGGTGTCGCCCGCGCCGCCGGCGCCGCAGTAGCCACCGCAGCACTGATCACCGGCGCTGCACGACGCGCCGTCGGGCTGGCAGGGGTCCACCACCCAGAAGCCCCGGCCATTTCCGGCCATGAGCTCCTGACCGGGCAGGTAGAAGGCGGGCGAGCTCACGTCGACGGTGCCGT
>JAMFST010000001.1 GCA_026225435.1 Labilithrix luteola | reverse complement strand
GACTGCGGGCCGCGGTGAAGCCGGGGAGGGCGGTGGCTCGGCAACGGCAGCTGCTCGTGTTCGATCGCTTCCTCGCGCGCATCGTCCTCACGCTCGGAGATGCCGTGACCCTGAAGGGTGGGCTCGTGGTGGAGCTGCGACTCGATCGCGCTCGCACGACCAAGGACGTGGACCTTTGCCTCACCGGCTCGCCGGAGCACCTCGCCGCGAAGCTGCAACAGGCAGCGCGGCTCGACCTCGGCGACTTTCTGACCTTCGAGGTCGATCGTCATGCCGAGCATCCGGACATCCAGAACGACGGCATGCGCTACGACGGCATGCGCTTTCGCGCCGAGTGCCGGCTCGCGGGGAAGCCCTTCGGCGACCCCTTCGGCGTCGACGTGGTCTTCGGCGAGCCCGTCGTCGACACGCCGGACGTGATCACTGCGGACGACGTTCTCGGGTTCGCTGGGATCGCTCCACCCACCGTGCGCCTCTATCCCGTGGAGACGCACATCGCGGAGAAGGTCCACGCGTACACGCTGCCGCGTACGCGGCCCAACTCACGAGTGAAGGACCTGCCGACATCACGCTGCTCGCGGGAGCCAAGGTGATCGAGGCGTCGCGGCTCCGCGCGGCGTTCGAGCAGACGTTCATGTTCCGCAAGACGCACAATCTTCCGGCCTCACTTCCTCCGCCGGCTGCCGCTTGGGAGCGACCTTACGCTTCGATGGCGCGCTCGGACGGCCTCCCCTGGCCGACTCTTGCCGACGTGACGTACGCCGCGAAGCGCTTCGTCGATCCCGTGCTCGCGGGAAGTGCATCGGGCACGTGGGACCAGGCGGAATGGCGATGGGTATGACCGCCCGTACGTGACCACCTGCTAACCTGGCCCCGTGCCCTGGCTGAAACGCATCGACCGCCAGACCGGCGCTGTCACCCGAACCGCGCTCCCCGACGTCGGAACCAACGTCCAGCGCGGCAAGCGCTCGCCCAACCCGCTGGGCCTCCGGCAGTTCAAGGGCCGCGTGCGCGTCTTCGCCGAAGCTGCCAATCCAGCTTCCGTGAGCGGCGCTTCGGTCTGGCGAGCGTCGCCGGCGGACTTCGCGGCGCCGTCGAGCGCGGGGTCGCAGATGATTCCCGGCGCGCCGCCGGCGCCGCGGGTGCTGACGCTGGAGCACGGGTCGGCGCTGGATGCGGGGGAGAGCGGGTACCTGTTTCTCGACCGCGAGGAGCATCGGGACGCGGAGCTGGAGGCGGCGGCCTGTGCCTCGGTCGCGAAGGTGGAGCCGTGGGCTGCCTGGCTCGAGGCGCAGGGGGATCCGTTCGCGCTGCCTCTGCGCGAGATGCTCGCGGGGCGTGAGTTTGCTGCCGGGAGGCAGCGGTGGTGGCTCGAAGGATGCGACCGCGGGATGGCGGGGTTGGGCGCGGTGTTCGAGATGCGTGGAGGGTTCCTCCGCCGCGCGGAGCTCGGGGGCGGGGCGCTGCCGATCGATCTGCAGGTGCTGCACCTGTTGGGGGTGGGGGGGGCGCGCGGGCTGGAGTTTCTGACGATCGTTGTGTGGGGGTTCCTCCCGGCGTGTTTCTGGTTGCGGTTCGCCCGCAGCTCCTTCTGGGACATGGCGCCAT
>JAMFST010001284.1 GCA_026225435.1 Labilithrix luteola | reverse complement strand
GCGCAGGTGGAAGACTTCCTCACCAACCAGACCAGTGGCCTCGAGCAGTTCTACGAGATCGTGCGCAAGGGTACGGGCGGATCGTGAATTCAAAGAACGGAGCTGCGCTGGGCCTCGCGCTCGGTGCGGCGCTCCTCGGGACCGGCGCGCCGCGCTCGGCGCAGGCGGCGGGGTTGTACTTCTCGGACGGCGGCGTGCGGCCGCTGTCGCGTGGCGGCGCCTTCGTGGCGGGCGCCGATGATCTCGGGTCGATGCAGTACAACCCGGCGGGTCTCGCCGACGCGGGCACGAGCTTCATGCTCGACGCCTCGTGGCTGAACTTCAGCAGCGACTTCACCCGGCAGACGCAGGTGACCGACGCCGCTGGCGCCAACCACGTGGTCACCTCCCCGACGGTGCATGGCAGCGCGCCGGTGGAGCCGATCCCGACGATCGGCGTGTCCTTCGCGCTCGGCAAGGAGCAGCGCTGGACCATCGCCGCCGGCGCGTTCGCTCCGTACTCGGCCATCGCCAGCTACCCGCAGACGGTGAACGGGCAGCCGTCGCCCTCGCGCTACTCGCTGGTGTCGCTCAACGGCTCGCTGCTCGCGGTGCCCGGTCTGTACGTGGCGTACAAGCCGATCGAGCAGATCCGCATCGGCGTCGGCGTGCAGGCGCTGGTCGGCTCGTTCAACGCTTCGCAGATCTTCAGCGCGAGCCCGTCGAACAAGCTGCTCTCCTCGCCCGAGGACCCGACCTACGACTCGTACAGCCAGCTGAAGGCCGGGCCGATCTTCGCGCCGAGCGCCAACGCCGGGGTCACCTTCATCCCCGAGAAGCACATCCGCATCGGCGCGTCGTACCAGCTCCCCTACGTCATCGACGCGCCGGCCACGGTCAACGTGGAGCTGCCGAACGCCGTCGTGTTCGACAACGCCAAGCAGGTCGGGGACAACGCGCGGGTGAAGTTCGAGCTGCCGCCGGTGCTGCGGACCGGCGTCGAGTTCCGCACCAACATCGGCAAGACGCTGCTGCGGGTCGAGGCCTCGTACAAGCGCGAGTTCTGGACGGTCGAGCATTCCATCGAGGTCGAGCCCACCAACCTCAAGCTGTACAACATCACCGCCTTCCCCAACCCGTACTCGGTCGGCACCATCACCCTGCCGCGCAACTTCCAGAACTCGAACGAGATCGCGCTCGGCGGGGAGTTCAGCTTCGCCGCCAGCCGCTACGTCTTCGATCTGCGCGCCGGCGTGAACTACGAGACGAGCGCGATCCCGACCGCGTACCTCTCGCCGCTGACCGTCGACCTGGCGCGCGTCACCCTGGGCACGGGCGGCAGCTTCCACCTCAACAAGCACTGGCGCATCGACCTGCTCTACGCGCACGTCTTCGGCATCAGCACCACGGTCGATCCGGCCATCGCCGCCATCCAGCGGGTGAACCCGGTGCAAGGCAACCCCGCGCCGTCGGAGGCGATCAACGGCGGGCAGTACAGTGCACGCGCCGAGGTGCTCGGCGTGGGCGTGAACTACAAGTTCTAGGTGTTCTTCCCGCTCTGGTAGTGGCGCGGGATGAACGCTGGCAGCGGCGGCGCGATCGCCGGCAGGTTCCCCGGCGAGGGGGCGTCCGGGAGCGGCCCGAGCGGGTCGGGGCCGGTCGGTCCCTCCTTGCTGTCGAGCGTGCCCGGGAGGGTCGCACCGTCGGGGCCACGGAGGCCGTCCGGCAGGTAGACGATGACCTCGTCGCCGGCGGCGTAAGGCTCGGTCGCGCCGCGGCGGTTGATCCGCTCGAGCGAGGTCACCGGGACGCCGAGGCGCTTGGCCAGGGTGGTCAGGGTGTCGCCTGCTTTTGCAGGAATGGACACCCGGCGGCGCCCCTTCATGCCGTCCCAGTTGGCGAAGAAGTCCTCCGAGCCGACCGGCACCACGCGCACCTGGTTCTCGGCCAGCACCGCCACCGACGACAGGTCGGTCTCCGGCGCGACGAAGAGCTGCAGGGTCATGCCGTCGTGGAGGCGGGCCACCGGATCGAGATCGTTCCAGCGGCGCAGCTCGTCGGCGCTCACGTGGAAGGCGCCGGCCACGTCCTTGAGCGTGTCGCCGACGGCGACCCGGTAGAAGACCCGCTTGCGGTCGGGGTAGACGAAGACGTCGGCGGGGACGACCACGGCGGGCAGCTTGGCGCTGTCGTCGCCGGTGGAGGACG
>JAMFST010001283.1 GCA_026225435.1 Labilithrix luteola | reverse complement strand
GCGGCTCGCCGACGAGCGCGCGCAAGAGCCGGTCGCAGACGAACTCCACGTCGTGACGGCGCTCGAGGATGTACGCGTCGCGCGCGTCCTCTTCCTCCGGGCCGAACAGCCTGGCGATCTCCTCGCTGGCGACGGCGACGGCCCACTCGGCGTTGATCTTCTCCTTGCGGATCTTCTTCTCGACCCGCTCGAGCAGCATCGGGTCCTCGAGCATCAGCTGGTAGGCGTCGAGGATGGGGGCGTGGTCGCCGCTCTTGGACTGGATGCGCGCGCTGACCTCCTTCAGGCTCGCCTTGGCGCGCCCGATGGCGTCGCGCAGGCGGGTGACCTCGCCTTCCACCTGGTAGCTGTGGATGTGACGGCGGACGTAGGTCGCGCGGATGTCGCCGAGGACGAGCGCCGGGCCGATGGCCACGCCGGGCGATCCGGGGATCCCCTTGATGACGATCATGTCGGGCACGTCGAGATCCGCCGCGCTCGGCGGGATCGACGGCGGCGGCGTGGGGATGGACGAGTGCGGCGGGATCGGCAGCGGCGTCGTCACACGCCCCGACGATCCACGCGCCCGCGGGACTGCGGGTGCCGGCGGATCCGGGTCCTTGGGAGGGCCGCCACCTCGATTCATCAGGAGGGCTCACCGAACCGGTCGGCGATGAGCTCCCCGATGGCTTGCACGCACTGCGTGGCCTGCTCGCCGCGCGCGCGCACCTCGATCTCGGTCCCCTTGGATCCGCAGAGGAGGAGCACGCCCATGACGCTCTTGCCGTTGGCCGACTGATCGCCGTTGAGCACCTCCACGTCGCAGGGGAAGCGGCTGGCGAGGTGCACCAGCTTCGTCGCCGCGCGCGCGTGCAGCCCGAGATTGTTGACGATCATGAACTTCGAGGAGACCTCGCTCATCGGTCGCTCCGCTCGGTCTCGTAGCTCTCGGCGATCGGCGCCGCCGCCAGCACCTGGGTGCTGGACGAGCGCTGCTCCGGCGTCGGATGGGGATGCCCGAACGACGCGGCGCTCGGGCGATCGAACGACTGGCCGTCAGCCGTGCCGCCGTCGGGGGCGGCGGTCGCTGCGGTCGCGGGGGCGACGCCGCGGTGCAGATCACGGTGGGCCACGTCGACGGACGCGGACGCGCCCGGCAACGCGCGCAGGCGGCGGGCGATCTCCCCGGCGAGGACGACGGAGCGGTGCATCCCTCCGGTGCAACCGATGGCGATGGTCAAGTAGCTCTTTCCTTCTCGTTCGTAGCGCGGCATCAGGTACCCGAGCAGATCGAGCGTGCGATCGAGGAACTCCTGGCTCTCGGTCTGGTTCATCACGAAGTCGATCACGCGCTGGTCGGTGCCGGGTAGCTTCTTCAGGTTCGGCACGAAGTAGGGATTCTGCAAGAAGCGAACGTCGAGCACCATGTCGGCGTCGACCGGCGGGCCGTACTTGAAGCCGAAGGAGACGAGCCTCGTCGCCATGCGTCGTGCGCGCTCGCCACCTGCGCCGAAGCTGGCGATCACCGAGCGGCGAAGATCGTGGACGGATAGACGCGTCGTGTCAACGACCTGGGTGGCGCGCGCGCGGAGAGGCGAGAGGCGCTCGCGCTCGACTCGCACCCCCTCGATGACCCCGGCGGTGTGGTCGTTGGTGCCGGCGCCGCTGTCGAGCGGGTGGCGGCGGCGGGTCTCGCTGAAGCGGGTGAGGATCGCCTCGTCGGAGGCGTCGAAGAAGACGACGTCGAGATCGCGCCCATCCCCCAGCGTGGCGAGCACGTTGCCCACCTCGCCGAGGAAGGCGCGCACGCGCATGTCGATCCCCAGCGCGACCCGCCGCACCCCGCCGTGCTCGCACAGCGAGATCGCTTGCGGAGCGAGCACCGTGGGCAGGTTGTCGATGCAGAAGTAGCCGAGGTCCTCGAGCGCGTGGAGCGCGGTGGACTTTCCGGCGCCGGACAGGCCGGTCACCACGACGACGTGCGTGCGCTCGGGATCGAGCGTCTCGGTCGGAGGTCTCGGAAGGCTGGGGGCGCTCACGACTCGTCGTCCTCTCCGCCTTCGTTCCCCTCGTCGTCGCCGTCGAGGCCGCCGTCCCCGCCGCCGCTGCTGCCAGCGTCGCGCCGCGGACGGACGGCGGGGATCCACGCCGAGCTCTCGTTGGCCGAGGTGTCACGCTCGCCGCTCGTCTCCGGACGCGGCGTCGGGCGATGCGCCGGCGCGAAGGACCCGGCGAAGCGCCGCTCGAGCGCGCGCAGCTCGTCCCCGCGCCCGGGACTGGCCGGGGCAGGGGACATGGTGAGATCGTCGAGCTCGACGTCGCTCCCCGACTCGGTCGGCGGCACGATCTGACCGCCGCTCATACGGCCTCGCGGAGCCTCCATCGAGTCGCCGACCAGCCGCCCCTCGAGCCGCGCGAGGAACTC
>JAMFST010001282.1 GCA_026225435.1 Labilithrix luteola | reverse complement strand
GAGGATGATTTTCGCACGCAGGTGGAGACCAACTTCTTCGGCGTGTTCCACGTCACGCGCGCGGCGCTCCCCGTCCTGCGCGAGCAGAAGAGCGGGCACGTGATCCAGATCTCGTCCATCGGCGGCCGCATGGGGAGCGCGGGGCTCGGCGCGTACCAGTCGGCCAAGTGGGCGGTCGAGGGGTTCTCCGAGGTGCTCGACAAGGAGGTGCGCCCGCTGGGCATCAAGGTCACCGTCGTCGAGCCAGGCGGATTTCGCACCGACTGGGCAGGCTCGTCGATGCGCGTGGACGAGCTCACCCCGGCGTACCGCGATACGGTCGGCGCCTTCGCTTCCTACGTGGGGCAGAGCAGCGGCGCCCAGCGCGGCGATCCGGCCAAGGGGGCCAAGGCGATCCTCGAGCTGGCGAGCCTGCCGGAGCCGCCGCTGCGCCTGTTGCTCGGCACCGATGCGCTCTTCCTCGCGGGCGTCATCACCTCCGGCCGCGCCGCCGAGGACGAGAAGTGGAAGGCGCTCAGCGCGTCGACCGACTTCGACGGTGAGGTACCCTTCGAGCAGACCGCCGTGGCGAAGCACATTTTCGGCCAGAGCCAGAGCTGACAGATGTCCAAGGTATGGCTGATCACCGGTAGCTCCCGCGGCCTCGGTCGCGATCTCGCCGGGGCGGTGCTCGCCGCGGGCGATCGTCTGGTGGCGACGGCGCGCGATCCGGAGCAGCTGCGCGAGATCGTCGCCGCCGCGCCCGATCGCGCGATCGCGGTGAAGCTCGACGTCACCCGGGCGGAGGACGCGCGCGCTGCGGTGCAAGCGGCAGTGGCGAAGTTCGGGCGGCTCGACGTGCTGGTGAACAATGCCGGCTACGCCAACGTGAATTCGGTCGAAGACGTCTCCGAGGATGATTTTCGCACGCAGGTGGAGACCAACTTCTTCGGCGTGTTCCACGTCACGCGCGCGGCGCTCCCCGTCCTGCGCGAGCAGGAGAGCGGGCACGTGATCCAGATCTCCACCATCGGTGGGCGCATCGGCACCGCCGGTCTGTCGGCGTACCAATCGGCCAAGTGGGCGGTCGAAGGGTTCTCCGAGGCGCTGTCGCGGGAGGTGGGGCCGCTCGGGATCAAGGTCACCATCGTCGAGCCGGGCGGCTTCCGCACCGACTTCGCCGGCTCCTCGATGCGGGTCGACGAGCTCACGCCGGCCTACCGCGGGACGGTGGGCGCCTTCGCCGCGTACATCGCGAACAACCGCGACGCGCGCTACACCGCTCAGCGCGGAGATCCCGCCAAGGCGGCGCAGGTCATCGTCCGCCTGGCGAACGAGGCCGAGCCGCCGTTGCGCATCTTGCTCGGCGCCGACGCGGTCTCGCTCGCCGAGACGATCGCCGCAGGCCGCGCCGCCGAGGACGCGAAGTGGAGAGAGCTCAGCCTCTCGACCGACTTCGACGACGCGCTACCCTTGGAGGAGAGCGCCATGGGCAAGCACGTGTCGGGCACGAAGTAGACATGAGCAGCGCGCTCGCCACGATCGACGTCGTCCACCTCGCGCGGACGGTGCTCGACCGCCTGCAGACGCAGGGCGTCGACGTCGCCGAGGCGCTGCACCAGGCGTCGATCGAGCCGGCCCGCTTCGGCGGCTCCCGGGCACGGCTCACGACGCGGGAGCTCTTCGCGCTGTG
>JAMFST010001281.1 GCA_026225435.1 Labilithrix luteola | reverse complement strand
GTGCGCGAGATGTTCGTCACGTACTCCTGAATGAACGCATCGAACGACTCGAACTCTTTGTTGATCGTGATGCGCTCGTCGCTGCGTTTGGAGTCGGTGCTCATCGTCACTTGCCCACCAAGTCGAACTGCTCGAGGTGGTACTCCTTGCGCGGGACCACGATGATCTTGCGCATGTACTTGTTCTCGGCATCCGTCACGGCGATCTTCTCGGCGCCGTTCAGCACGTCGGCCACGGCGGGGTGCGCGTTCACGACGACGGAGTAGCCGGGCAGCGTGCCCTTCTTGCGCCGCAGCTCGCGGAGGATCTCGTAGGCGATCGTCTCCTTCGACTGCAGCTGGCCGGTGCCGTCGCAGTAGAAGCAGGGCTCGTGCAGCAGGCGCCCGAGGCTCTCGCGGGTGCGCTTGCGGGTCATCTCGATGAGACCGAGATCGCTGATGCGATTCAGCGTCGTCTTCGCCTTGTCCTTCTGGAGCAGCTCCTCGAGGGTGCGGCGCACCTTCTCGCGGTTGGAGTGCTTCTCCATGTCGATGAGGTCGAGGATGATGAGCCCACCGATGTTGCGGAAGCGAAGCTGGTAGGCGATCTCGTTGACCGCCTCGAGGTTCGTCTTGACGATGGTCTCCTCCATGTCCTTGGAGCCCTTGCCGACGAACCGACCGGTGTTGACGTCGATCGCGGTGAGCGCCTCGGCCTGGTCGATGACCAGGTGGCCGCCGGAGGGGAGCGGCACCTTGCGCGACAGGGCGCGCTGGATCTCGTCCTCGATGCCGTAGGCGTCGAAGATCGGCTCGTCGCCGCCGTAGTACTGGATGTCCTTGAGACGGTCGGGGGCGAACATCTCGACGAAGTGACAGAGGCGCTCGTACTGGCGCTTGTCGTCGATGACGATCTGCCCGACCTCGTCGGTGAAGAGATCGCGCGCCGTCTTGAGGACGAGATCGAGCTCGCTCGAGAGGATGTGCGGAGCGCGGGCCCCTTCCTTCTTGGCCGCGACCTCGCCCCAGAGGCGAACGAGGTAGCCGATGTCCTGCTTCAGCTGCTTCTTGGTGAGCCCCTCGGCGACGGTGCGGACGATGAGACCACCTGACGGCGGCTTCATCGACTCGATCGCGTCGCGGAGCCGGTTGCGCTCCTTGTCCGAGCCGATGCGCTTGGAGATCCCGATGTGATCGACCGTCGGCAGGTAGACGACGTAGCGGCCCGGCAAGGAGACGTGGCTGGAGCAGCGCGCGCCCTTGGTGCCGATCGGATCCTTGGTGACCTGGACGATGATCTCCTGGCCTTCGCTCACGACCTCGCGGATGGGCGTCGACTTGGAGATGCGGTTCGGCATCATGCCGCCGCCGGAGCGGCCCCCGCGGTCTCCACCGCTACGATCTCCGCCGCCGCTGCGACCGCGATCGCCCGAGCGGCCGTCGCGACCGCCGCTGCGGCCGCCGGAGCGACCACCGCTGCGATCACCACCGCCGCCGCCTTCGCGCCCCTGCGCCTGGGCGGGCTGGCCGTCACGCGGGGCGTCGCCACCGCTGCGACCACGACGGCTGCGACCGCGACGACCACCGCTGCGTTCTCCGCCGCCGCCGCCGGGGGAGCTGCGAGGAGCGGCGGGGACGCGCGGGACCGGCTCGCCCGGATCGGTGATGGTGAAGCCGGGAAGATCGCCGTCGAAGTCGAGCGCCGGAGCGGCCGGACGGGGAGCGCGGGCGGCGCCGGTTCCTCCACCGCGACCACCGCGACGCGAGCCGGGACGACCGCGGCCCTCGCCGGGCTCACGCGGCTCACGTGCTTGACCGCGAGCGGCGACGGGCGCCGCGGCGGGGGCGGAGTCGCCGAGCGCGCCGGTCAACGAGGGGCCGCTGGGGGCGGCGTCCTCGGCGTGGGACGCGTCGCTGAAGAGATCGGGACCGCTGTCGTCGCTCGAATCGCGCGAGTCGCCTGTGAGCGAGGCGGCGGAGGCGGCTGCGGCGGGGACCTCGGCGTGCGCAACGGCCACGTCGCCACCGCTCGCGTCGTCGGCGTCGTGAGCCTCGTCTTCCGCGTCGTCGCCGTCTTCTTCGTCCTCTTCGTCGTCCGAGTCGCTGGCGGAGGTGTCCTCCGTGTCGCCGTCCTCGTCCGCGTCGTCCTCGTCATCCGCGTCGAGGTCCGCCTCGCTCGCGTCGGAGAGTCCCGAGGCGCCCGCTTGCGAGTCGTCCCCGCGCGGGGCGATGAGCTCGTCGCTGGAGGCGTCGACGGCTGCACCGGCTTCGAGCGCCGCATCGCTGGCATCGCTCGACTCGTGAGCCTGCGGCCCTTCGCCGCCCTCGGAGGTGCTCGTGACGCCTTGCGGCGCGGCTGCGTCGCCCGGCTCGATGATCGCGTCGCCGCTCACGTGGGCGTCGCCCGCGGTCAGCAGCGCCGGTTGCGCCTCGGCCTCGAGCGAGACCTCTTCCGCGATCTCCTCGCTGACGGCCTCGGTCTTCTGCTTGCGACCGCCCGCGAGGTACGCGTCGAAGTCGTCCGGGCGGATGAGATCCTCGACGTGGAGGAACGCCGCGCGCTCCTGCCCGATGTCGATGAAGGCGGCCTGGAGCCCGGGCAGAACCCGGGTGACCTTGCCGAGATAGACGTTTCCTACGGTTCCCTGATCCTGGTGGCTGCGTCGTTCGATGTGCAGCTCGGCGATGATGCCGTCTTCGATGAGAGCGACGCGCGTTTCGCGGACGTCAACGCTGATAACCAGAGTGTTCTTGTTGGACATGACCCGAACCGGCCCTTTTTTGAAAGAGCGCCAGCAAGGCGCGCTCGGGCCCTCGGTGCACCGACGGTTCGTTCTTCTGATGCGACCCGGACGAAAGGAGAACCAGTTGCTCCAGGCCGACGGCGGACAGGCGTCCGGTCGAGGTCGAGGGGAGCTCGCAGCTATCGCAGTGGATGGCCGGGTTCATCGTGGGGCAGGCTCAGAAAATCGTGCACGTCGGAGTGGAGGGCGGGAGCGCTCTTGCTCGCGCATGCGCCGGTCTTCCGGGTCGCGCGGCTCTGTATCTCTGGATTGAGATGGCCAGGGACACTGAGATGCGCGAGATGAAAGGAGAGAGCGGCGCGCGATTTGCGCAGAAAAACCTTCGGAGCGGACGCGGCAAGCCGCAAAGCTCCTATCGGTCGGGATAGCGCGTGAGGTACCCCCTGTCCAGAGCATCCGTTCAGGCCGGGCTTGCTCGCTTCTCACCGGCGCCGTTTGCGGGACCGCTAGCGCAACGCGTCACGCCGGGAGATCAACGCGGTGGGAAGAGGCGGCCGACCTCGAGCTCGATGGCCTCGAACGGGGCGATGCGGGCGACAGCCTGGTCGTCGTAGGAACCAACTTCGTTCCAGGTGCTCCCCGGGCCGTCGCAGCGGAGCGCTTCGAGGATTCGCGCTTGCGGGTCTATCAGCCAGTAGAAGGCGACACCGTGAGCGGCGTAGAGGCGGCGCTTCTTGACGCGATCGTTGGCCGCGTTGCTCGGGGACACGACCTCGCATACCCAGTCCGGCGTGACGTCGATCGGCCGGGCATCCCATGGCGACGGCAGTCGCTCGCGACGCCAGCCCGCGAGGTCGGGTCTCACCACGTCCTGCAAACCGAAGCGCACATCCACCTCGGGGAGAATCCACCATCCCCCGGGTCCTCCACGACCGTCATCGTCGTGGAAAGGGCCGCCGATGAGGCTCCGTGCGGTCCCCTGGGCGAGCGAGTGGCGCGGAAGAGAGCCGGGTGGCGTGACGAAGATTCCGTCGACGACCTCGGACTCGATGATGAGGACGCCGTCGATGATCTCCGCCTTCGTGCCTTCCGGCAACGCGAGGAGGTCCTCGTACGTGGCGAGCTTGCGCGCGGGCTGCACCCTGCGAGCATAGCTCAGCGCAGGAGGCTGGCCGAAACGCTGGCGGCCATCCCTGGGCCCCAGCTCAGCTCCGGATCTGCTTGAACTTCCGCGTCTGCTCGGTGAGCGCCTTCTCCGCCGGGAGTCGCTCCATCGAGCTGGCGCCGTAGAAGCCGTCGCAGCCCTTGGCGCGCGACAGGATGTACTCGGCGTCCTCCGGGCTGGAGATGGGGCCGCCGTGGCAGAGCACGAGGATGTCCGGCCGGATGCGGCGCGCCGCAGCGGACCACTCGTCGACCAGCTCCACGCAGTCGTCGAGCGTCTTGGCCGTCGCGGCTCCGATGGCGCCGCCGGTGGTGAGGCCCATGTGCGGGACGAGGAGATCCGCGCCCGCCTCGGTCATGGCGATCGCGTCGGCGACGGAGAAGACGTACGGCGTGGTGAAGAGGTCCACCTCGCGCGCGCGGCGGATCATGTCGACCTCGTGGGCGAAGCCCATCCCGGTCTCCTCGAGGTTCTGGCGGAAGACGCCGTCGATGAGGCCGACGGTGGGGAAGTTCTGCACGCCGGAGAAGCCGAGATCGATGAGCTCGCGGAAGAAGCGATCGAGGATGAGGAACGGGTCGGTGCCGTTCACGCCCGCGAGCACCGGCGTCTTCGTCACCACCGGCAGGACCTCGAGGGCCATCTCCTTCACGATCTCGTTGGCGTTGCCGTAGGCGAGCAGGCCGGCGAGCGAGCCGCGACCGGCCATGCGGTAGCGACCGGAGTTGTAGATGACCATCAGGTCGATACCGCCGGCCTCCTCGCTCTTGGCGGACAGGCCGGTGCCGGCGCCCCCGCCGATGATCGGTTTGCCCTCGGCGCGGAGGGTGCGGAGCTTGTCGAGGATGTCCTTGCGAGCGAAGCGCGGCATGGTGCCGATCGACTAGCAGACCTCGCGGAGAGCGTGCACCGCGGCTTCGGCGAAGCGCGCGTCGTTGATGTTGGCGTCGATCTCGATGAGCTTGCGGTCGTCGCTGGTGCTCGCCTTCCAGCCATCGCGGATGGTGTCGAAGAGCGCCTGGTCGGCGGCGGGATCCCAGAAGGCCTGCCCCTCGGCGTCGAGCGCGGAGACCCCCTTGAGCGGAAGGAGGAAGCGGACCTTCCCCTGCATCTGGTTGACCCGCTCGACGATCCACTGGCCGATCGCGCAGCACTCGTCGGCCGTGGTGCGCATGAGCGTCACCTCGGCGTTGTGGTGGTACAGGTTGCGCCCGCGGAACCTCTCGGGGACGGTCTCCGGCGCGCCGAAGTTCACCATGTCGAGCGCGCCGACCGAGCCGACGTAGGGGACGGCCTGGCGGATGGGGACGCCGAAGCGATCTTTCGTACAGGCGAGCACGCCGCCGACGAGGAGGTCGGCCACCTCGGTCGTCGTGAGATCCATCAGCACCGAGGCGAAGCCCGACTCGGCGAGCTTCTCCATCGACGGGCCGCCAGCGCCGGTGGCGTGGAAGACGTAGCACTCGAAGTCCTTCTCCACCGCCGCGCGCACCTGGTTCACGCAGGGCGTGGTGACGCCGAACATGGTGAGCCCGAGCCCCGGCTTGCCGGCCGGAGCGAAGGGCGGCGCGGTGCGCGCCATCCCGGCGACGGCGTGCGCCGCGTTGCCGATGACCCGGCGCGAGATCGGGTTGAGGCCGGCGATGTCGACCACCGAGTACATCAGGCTGATGTCGGAGGTACCGATGTACGGAGCGACGTTGCCGGCAGCCATGGTGGACACCATCAGCTTGGGCAGGCCGAGCGGGAGCGCGCGCATCGCGGCGGTGACGACGGCGGTGTTGCCCGAGCCGCCGAGCCCGAGGACGCCGCCGACGTCGGTGCGGCTGGCGAAGAAGGCGGTGAGCGCCTCGGCCATCGCGCCCGAGATGGCGCCGCGATCGGCGCCGGAGAAGACCGCGTCACGCCCGCGCGGGTGGAATCCGGCGATGGTGCCCGCGCTGAAGTCGACCTCGGCCTCCTGCCTCGCCGAGGATTGCGCGGCGGCGGAGGGCCCGGTGGAGATGTCGACGAGCTTCGCGCTGGCGCCGGCGCGGACCACCTCCGCCTTGGCGAGCCGCAGCTCGTCCCGCTTGGTGTCGCAGGTGCCGACCACGTAGACGATGCCCATGGCCGCGGACCTTAGTCCGGCGATCGTAACGTCCTGGCGCGTCAATCTTTGCGCGCATCGCGGCAACAACGGATGCCGACCTGCGCGCCTTCGTAAACCTCCCCGTGGCCGAGCGTGCGCGCGCGGCAGGTATTCTTCCCCGGGAGCCACCAGGCGCCCTTCATCGTGGAGCGTTGCGGCGCGTGCCCGTCGTCGAGCGTGGCCCACTCCTCCACGTTGCCGCTCATGTCGTGGACGCCGAACGGCGAGAGGCACGCCGGGTACTCGCTGATCTTGGCGCGCAGATCACGCAGGCCGGCGTTCGGGTGCCCGAGATCGCTGCGGTCGATGTTGCAGGCGGTGGCGTCGCGACGAAATCCGTAGGGGTACGGCCGCATCTCCTCCCCTTCGCAGGCGAACTGCCACTCGCTCTCGAGGCAGAGCCGCTTGTCCTGCGCGCGGCAGACGGCGTCCGCGCTGGTCCACGACTGGTGCGCCAGCGGCAGCTCGTCGCCCGGCTTGGCGTACTCCTCCTTGTCGATGCAGAAGCGCTCGGCGCGCCGCTCTCCTGTACATTTTGCCGGTGAGGCGTACTCGGCGCAGCGGTACTGCCGATAGGGACCGGGCGGGTCGAGCCAGCGGAGGCAGGTCTGGACCGGGTCGGGGCAGTACTGGCCGGAGGCGAGCACCATGTCGGCCGGGCAGGCCGCGGGCGGCCCCGTGAGCTGCGACGGGCTCATCGTGGAGAAGACCGAGGCGGCGTCGGCGGATGCGCCAGCGTCGACGAGCACTTGCGACTCGACCCGGTCGGGCGCGCGGGTGCAGGCGGCGACCGCCAGGAGAAGCCACGCTGCGCGCATGGGCTAAGTGTGACCGATTTCCTGGCCGATTGTGCGTTGGCCGCCGCGTGGGAGTCGTGTACCGCCGCTCGCGATGAACCGGGTAGCAGCTTTCGCTCTCGTCTCCGTGCTCGGCGTCTCGCTGTCCGCCGCCTGCGGGAAACGCGAGGTCGCGGACGTGCCGGCGAGCGTGTCGCTGCAGTCGGCGTCGATCTCGGCGGCGGTGGCGACGCATCCCGCTCGAGCTCTCCCCGCCGAGCCGACCGCCTGCCCCGAGGGGATGCTCCTCGTCGACGGCGAGTACTGCCCCGACGTCGAGCAACGCTGCCTCGAGTGGATGGATCCGCCCGGCCGCTACCACCAGTTCCGCTGCGCGAAGTACGCCCAGCCGGCCACGTGCAAGGGGGCGCGCGTCCACGAGCGCTTCTGCATCGACGCCACCGAGCGCACCGAGGAGGGGAGCGACATGCCGCGCCACTTCGCCAGCTGGACGGACGCGACCAAGGTCTGCGAGAGCCAGGGGGCGCGCCTCTGCAAGACCAGCGAGTGGCAGTTCGCCTGCGAGGGGGAGGAGATGCGCCCCTACCCGTACGGCTGGGAACGCGACAGCAGCGCCTGCAACGTCGACATCGATCACGGCCTCGGGCACGTCGGCCGGCTGGTCGATCACCGCACGCCGGCGTCGGCGCACCCGCGCTGCGTCAGCGCCTTCGGGGTGCACGACATGGCGGGAAACGTCGACGAGTGGGCCACGGTGGACGGCGCGCCGGTGGGCTCCCGCGAGGTGATGAAGGGCTCCTGGTGGATGCCCGGTCGCCACGCCTGCCGCAGCTTCCAGGGGGGGCACGGCGCTCACTACGGCGGCGCGGAAAGCGGGATTCGCTGTTGCGCGGAAGCTTCCGGCGGTCGTCCGGGTTAGTGCCTCCTGCGATGCCATCTTCCTTCGGTCCTGCCGCGGCGTTCTCTCTCCTCCTCGGCCTCGGCCTGGGGAGCTCGGCATGTGCGGCCAAGCCGCCGCTCGTCGCCCCCGTACCGGCGTACTCGAAGGCGGCCGATCTGACCTGGACGGAGCTCACCACCTGGCTCCCGGGGACCTGGACGGCGACGACCGAGCACGGGACCACCATCACCGAGTCGTTCCGCCTGGTGTCGAGCGGCAGCGCGCTGGTCGAGACGTTCGGCGTCGGCGGCACTCACGAGACGCTGTCAGTGTATTACCGCGATCGCGGCTCGCTGCTGCTGACGCACTACTGCGCGCAGGGGAACCAGCCGCGCCTGCGGTCGGGCGGCGCCGACGCCAACGGCATCACCACCTTCCATTTCGTCGACGTGAACGACCTCGGCGGCGACGAGGACGTCATGGTCGAGCGCCGCTTCCAGATGCGCACCGGCGGCACCGACGGCGAGCCGCCGCGCGAGCTGGTGCAGACCGAGGTGTACAAACGTCCCGACGGCACCTTGGACACGACCAGCCTGCACTTCGTGCGCGGGCGATCGGAGTCGTAGCGTCTACTTCGCCACGAACGCGTCCAGCTTGGCCAGCGTCTCCGCCTGCGATCCCATCGAGGCCATGCTCTTCGCCTCGGCCTCGAGGTGCTCCTCGAGCTCCCGCCGTGCCTCGCGCGAGATCAGCCTCTTCACGCCGAGTCCGGTGCCTGACGGCAAGCTGGCGACGGTCTTCGCCACCTCGTTCACCGTCCTGTCGAAGTCGGCGTCGTCGACCACGCGCGCGACCAGCCCCATGGCCAGCGCCTCGTCGGCGGTGATCATGCGGTTGGTGGTCATGAGGTCGAACGCACGCTGCCGGCCGATCAGCTTCGGCAGGTAGTACGTGGTGCCCGAGTCCGGCGTGAGGCCCGACTTGGTGAAGGCCGAGACCAGCTTCGCAGAGCGCTTGGCGATGGCCATGTCCGCGCCGGCGACGAGCCCGAGGCCACCGCCGGCGGCGATGCCGTTGACCGCGACGATGACCGGCGCCGGCGCGCGACGCAGCGCCAGCACCGCTCCGTGCATCACCTTGAGCATGTCGAGCAGGTGCTCGGTGAGGCGGTGCTTCTGCGCGACGAACTCGTTGATGTCGCCGCCGACGGTGAAGACGTCGCCGGCACCGGTGAAGACGATGCAGCGGACCGACTCGTCCTTCTCCACCGCCTCGGCCGCCTGGCAGAAGGCCGACAGCGTGGCGTAGTCGAGCGCGTTCTTCTTCTCCGGCCGGTTGAGGGTGAAGCGGACGATATTTCCTTCGCGGGTGACCTCGAGGACGCTGGCAGTCACGTGGTCCCCCGCCCGAGATTCGCACGGAGGATGTGCTTCTGGATCTTCCCGCCGACGGTCTCGGGGAACTTCTCCACGAAGACCACGCGCTTGGGCGTCTCGAAGCCGGCGAGCTTGGCCCGGCAGTGGGCGATGAGCGTCTCCTCGTCCACCTGGCCGCCCACGCGCAAGAGGACCACCGCGGTGACCGCCTCGCCCCAGCGCTCGTCCGGCAAGCCGATGATGGCGCAGCGATCGACTGCCGCGTGCCCCTGCACCACCGCCTCGACGCGCAGGCTGGAGACGTTCTCTCCGCCGGTCTTCACGATGTCCTTCTTGCGGTCCACCATGATGCGCAGACCGGCCTCGTCGTACATGCAGCTGTCGCCCGAGTGGAACCAGCCGTGGGCGAAGGCGACGCGCGTCGCCTCCTCGTCCTTGTAGTAGCCCTGCATCACCGTGGGGGAGCGGTAGACCGCCTCGCCGACCACGCCGACCTGCCCCTCGAGCGATTTCCCGTCCTCATCCATGATGTGCGAGCCGAGCAGCGGGCTGGGGACGCCGACGTAGTTGGACTCGGGGCAGAGCTCGAGGAACGTCTCTTTCCATTTGTCCGGCCAGAAGCGGTGGCAAGCGATGGCCTCGGTCTGGCCGAAGATCTCCGTCACCACCAGGTCGTCGCCGGACCTCGCCTTGAGGGTCTCGAGCATCTGCGGGGTGATCGACGCCCAGCCGTAGATCATCATCTTGAGCGTGCGCACCTCGAGGTCGCGGGCGACCAAGCTCTCGGCGACGGCGCGCACCATGGCGGGAGAGCCGGCCCACAGCGCGGTGCACTTCTCGCGGTCGATGGCGTCGACGACGGCGTCTCCGTTCGGCTTGCGCCCGATGACGATGGTGCCGCCGGAGATGAGCACCGGCAGCGCGAAGGCGTGCCCGCCGATGTGATAGATGATCGGGAGAAATGTACAGAGCTTGAGATCGCTCTCGATGCGGCAGCCGCGGGTGAGCGAGAGGGCGAAGCTGGTGGCCGCCATGTACGCGCCGGTGTGCGAGAGCATGACCCCCTTGGGCATGGCGGTGGTGCCGGAGGTGAACTCGATCTCCACGATGTCGTCGCCGTGGATGACCACGTCCGGCTCGCTGTCGGCGCCGCTGGCCCAGAAGTCGGCGAAGCTCTGCGTCCCTTCGACGACGCCGCCACCGATGGGGATGGTGACGTCGGGCTTCACCCCGGCGTCCTTGAAACCAGGCGCTACCTTCGGCCAGCATTCGGCGTCGACGATGACGAAGGACGGCTCCGTCCGGGCGAGGATGCTGACGAAGACGTCGGGGGCGAGCGACGGGTTGAGCGGCACCACCACCAGCAACGCC
>JAMFST010001280.1 GCA_026225435.1 Labilithrix luteola | reverse complement strand
GCTTCACCACGAGTACCTCGCGCCGACCACCGGCAGGATGGGCAGCCCGTTGATCGTCCGCTGCTGCGAGTAGTCGGCGTTGTACACCAGCTCCTCGGCATTGGTCTTGTTGGTGGCGTTCTGCACGTCGACGAACACCTCGAGCGAGGTGTCCTTGATCTTGAAGGTCTTGGCGACGCGGATGTCGAGCTGGGCGAACGCCGGGATGCGCGTGGTGTTGAGCGCTCCGAAGAACGGCTCGTACACGCCGCTCTTGGCGTCGAGGTACGAGCCGGTCACCGGCGTGCGCGGGTAGCCGCTGGCGTAACGGAAGCGACCGCCGACGGTGAACCCGAGCGGCAGCTCGTAGGAGAGCACCGCCGTGAGCACGTGGGTCTGATCGAAGTCGTAGAGGTACCAGGGCTGCCCGTCACCGTTGGCCCGCTCGGCGCGCGAGAGCGTGTAGCTCACCCAGCCGAAGAGCCGCTTCTCCAGCTGCTTGCGGACCATGACCTGCACGCCGCGCGTCCGCCCGATGCCCGTGCCGACCAGCGCCTGCGCGAGCAGCGGCGAGGCCAGCGGGCTGCGTACCGCGAGGTTGTCCGAGGTCGTCTGGAAGGCGGTCACCTCGAGCGCCACCAGATCCGGCGAGCCGACGGCGACCCCGGCGAGCACGTGCTGCGACGACTCGAGCCCGAGCAGCGGATTGCCGAAGACCGCGGAGAGATCGGCCGGTGCCGGCGGCTGGTGATACAGCCCCCAGGCCGCCTTCACCGTCAGCAGCTTGAGCGGGCTGTACTGCGCGGCCAGGCGCGGCTCGAGAGCGATCGACTCCTGGCTCGAGCCGATGGGCGGCGTGGTGCCGACCGCCGGAGCCGTGCGGTTGACCGTGAGCACGTACGGCTCGACGCGCATCCCCGGGGTCAGGTGCACCTTGTCGTTCCACAGCGCGAAGTCCGCCGTGGCGTACGGTGCGACGCTGGCGGCCACCGAGCTGCCGTCGTCGTGGGCGATCTGATCGGTCGGCGCTTGCCCGAAGACGAACGGATCCCCCTCGCGCGCCGGCAAGGTGTTCGAGCCGGTGCGGGTGAAGCGGCTGCTCGTCAGCTGCGCGTCGGCGCCGGTGGACAGGGTCACCGTGCCGACGTCGAAGGTGGCCACCTGCTTGCGCCAGCTCGCCCGGATGCTGGCGACGGTGGCGTTGACGTCCAGGTTGGTGGGCACGGCGCCGAAGTCGTCGACCAGCGAGTCGTGGTTGAAGCCGATCGAGGGGACGATGGAGACCTCGGCGCCGTCGGCCAGCTGCTTCTTCCAGCGCAGGTACACGCGCTGGAACGAGGTGTCGTGGTTCTGCTGCTGCACCTCGGTCGGATCGGAGCTCGGCACCGTGTCCTGCACCGAGTCGCCCGAGATGAGGCCACCGAGCTCCAGCGATTCGCGGCTCGACACCGCCCACACCAGCCGCGCCGCGCCGTCGTAGTACTTGGGGATCGGGATGTACTCGCCGATGTTCTTCGAGGTGAACGCGGGGAGGACCGAGTCGAGGTAGCTCTTTCTCCCCGCGACCTCCACGTGCAGCCCCTCGGCGAGCTTGGCGCGCACGTCGGCCGACGAGTCGAGC
>JAMFST010001279.1 GCA_026225435.1 Labilithrix luteola | reverse complement strand
GCCGGACAGATGGGCGGCGCGAGCGGACCTGTCAGCGGGATCATCACCGCGCCGACCATGGCCGACGTCACCCTGCGGGCGAAGGGCACGATGCGCCACACCTTGCCCGCCGGGCACAGCGCGTTCGTGTACGTCATCGAGGGATCGACCCGCATCGCCGGCACCGAGGTGAAGCGCGGGCAGCTCGCGATCCTCACGCCGGGCGAGCGCGTCACCCTCAAGAGCGACGACGGTGGCCGCGCGCTCCTCGTCGCGGCGGCGCCCATCGGCGAGCCGGTGTCGCGCTACGGCCCGTTCGTGATGAACACCGACGCGGAGATCCGGCAGGCGATGGTGGATTACCGTTCGGGGCGGCTCACGCAGATCTGAGGCTCCGGCTCGTCGGGCAGCTCGAGGCAGCCCGTCTCCCGTTAGTCGTTTTTCGCGAACAGCTTGACGACAGCGGTCATGTTGAGCTCTCCGAGCTGTGCGTCCATCGCCTGCTGGAACACGCCTCGCACCGCGCTGACGGTCGGCACCGATGCTTCTCCGCCAGCGGTCTTCACGGTGTACTCGAGGTCCTTGAGGAGGAGCTTGACGGGAAAGCGCGACGCGAAGTCGCCGCTCAGCATGGAGTCGGTATCGCTGGTGAGGTGAGGGCTCCACAGCGGCGTGGCCGCCACCGCCTGCAGGACCGGCCGGGGATCGACCCCCTGCCTCTCGAGCATCCCGATCATCTCCGCGAGGGTCGCCAGCTGAACGCCCATCAGCGTGTTCGTGATCAGCTTTGCCAGCGCCCCGGTGCCCACCGGTCCCGCGTGGCGAACGCTGGAACCGAGGGCCGCAAGCAGCGGTTCCGCGCGCGTCACCGTCTCCGCATCGCCCCCGACCAGGAACACCAGCTCCGCACGCTCCGCCTGGGGCGTGCTGCCGGATACGGGCGCTTCCAGCATGGCGATTCCGGCCTTGCTCATGGCGCCGGCGAGCTCACGAGCCCACGCCGGGGTTATCGTCGAGCACTCGATGGCGATGGCTCCCGGCTTCATGCCCGCCAGGGCGCCGGTTGTCGGATCCAGCCAGACGTGGCGCGAGATGTCGTCGTCCCGAACCATCGTGAGGACGAAGTCGCTTCCGGCCGCCGCCTCTCGCGCGGAGGCCGCGGTCTTCGCGCCGGCGGCCGCCATCTTCTCGACCGCAGCCGGAGCGAGGTCGGACACCGTGACCTCGTGACCTGCCTTCAGCAGGTTGGCTACCATACGCGAGCCCATCGCGCCCAGCCCGATGAATGCCGCCTTGCTCATCAAGGACGCTCGATCCACACAGTTTGCGCAGTGACGAAGGCGTGGGCTCCGAAGTGCGAGAGCTCGCGCCCGTATCCGCTGTTCTTGACGCCGCCGACCGGGGTCCGCGGATTCGAAGCGGTGAAACCGTTGATGAACACTCCGCCAGTATAGAGGTCGCGAGCGACCCTGCGAGCCGCGGCGACGTCCTGAGTCCAGATGTTGCCACTCAGACCGAACTCGCTCGCATTCGCCATGTCGACGGCCGCCTCGATGTCAGGAACGCGGGTGATCGCCGCGACGGGACCGAAGGTCTCCTCGTCGAAGGCAGGCATACCCCGGGTCACTCCGCCGAGCACCGTCGGCGTGTAGAAGGCTCCCTTGCTTTCCGGTGGCT